>JBKPCP010000093.1:0-11492 GCA_046727475.1 Actinomycetota bacterium
CTCGGTGTCCGACGCCGCGGAGGACGTCATCGGCACGATCCGCGCCGGCGCTCGCGGCTACGTCACCAAGTCGATCACCGGCACGGACCTCGTCGCGGCCATCAAGCGGGTTGCCGACGGCGACGCCGTGTTCTCGCCCAGGCTCGCGGGGTTCGTTCTGGACGCGTTCGCCGGTTCCGAGCCGCCCAGCGTCGACGACGACCTCGACCGCCTGACCCAGCGCGAGCGCGAGGTGCTGCGCCTGATCGCCCGCGGCTACGCCTACAAGGAGATCGCCAAGGAGCTGTTCATCTCGGTCAAGACCGTCGAGACCCACGTGTCGGCCGTGCTGCGCAAACTCCAGCTCTCGAACCGCTACGAGCTCACCCGCTGGGCCACCGACCGCCGCCTCGTCTGAGCACCCCGTTCGACGGCGATAGCTCGCTTCTCGTCTACCGGTGCGCGCCGAGCCACCAGTCCGCGTACGCCTGCATACGCTGGGCGTCTGCCGCACGGCCGCGTTCGGTCGCCAGCTCGGACAGGTAGGCATCGGCCTGACCGCGCGTTCCCTCGGACTCCACCTCCAAAGTTCCGAGGATCCGGAATTCCACGCCTCATCATGGCGACTGAGCCGACGACCCGGGGCTGATTCGACAGGTCCGCGCCCGCTTTGATTCGGGCGTGAAACCACCGGTGGTCCGAGACGGGAGGAGGGCCTACCTGTCGCCCGGGCCACCTAGACTCGATGCTCGAGATGAGCGCCCTCTTCGACGACCTCCCGTTGGCCCTGACCGACTCTCCCGAGGGAGGCGGCGGCCGGCGGCGCACCGACCCGGAGTCGGTGCTGGCGGGGCTCAACCCCCCGCAACGTCAGGCCGTCACCCACGTCGGCGCGCCGCTGCTGATCGTGGCCGGAGCCGGCTCGGGCAAGACCCGCGTGCTCACCCGGCGGATCGCGTATCTGCTGGCTGCCCGCGACGTCCACCCCGGCTCGGTCCTGGCCATCACGTTCACCAACAAGGCGGCCGGGGAGATGAGGGAGCGGGTCGCCTCGCTGGTCGGGCGCCGAGCCAACGCGATGTGGGTCTCGACGTTCCACTCGGCCTGCGTGCGGATCCTGCGCCGCGAGGCCAAGCGGTTCGGGTTCACGTCGTCGTTCACGATCTACGACCAGGCCGACTCGTACCGGTTGATGACGCTGGTCTGCCGCGACCTCGATCTCGACCCGCATCGCTACCCGCCTCGCCAGTTCAGCCACCAGGTCAGCAACCTGAAGAACGAGTTGATCGACCACGAGACGGCGGCGGCTCAGGCGTCCACGCACCACGAGAAGATCATCGCCGAGGCCTACGGCTTCTACCAGCGGCGGCTGGGCGAGGCCAACGCGTTCGACTTCGATGACCTGATCATGACGACCGTGCACCTCCTGCAGGCCTTTCCGGAGGTCGCCGAACACTACCGGCGCAGGTTCCGCCACGTCCTGGTCGACGAGTACCAGGACACCAACCACGCCCAATACGTGCTGGTCAAAGAGCTGGTGGGAACACGTGAGCGGCGTACCGTCGACGGCGACCTGGTCGGGGGCGCCCCGTCGACACCGGAGCTCTCTCCGGCAGAACTGTGCGTCGTCGGCGACGCCGACCAGTCGATCTACGCCTTCCGGGGCGCCACAATCCGAAACATCCTGCAATTCGAGGCCGACTACCCCGACGCTCGGGTGATCTTGCTCGAGCAGAACTACCGATCGAGCCAGACCATCCTCTCCGCGGCCAACGCTGTCATCTCACGAAATCCGGACCGCAAGCCCAAGCGGCTGTGGACCGACAGCGGCGATGGCCCGAAGGTCGTCGGGTACGTCGCCGACAACGAGCACATGGAGGCCCAGTTCGTCGCCGAGGAGATCGACCGCCTCTCCGACGAGGGCCTGGCCCGGGCCGGAGACGTCGCGGTCTTCTACCGGACCAATGCTCAGTCCCGGGTCATGGAAGAGGTCTTCATCCGGGTGGGGCTGCCATACCGGGTGGTGGGTGGCGTCCGGTTCTACGAGCGCCGCGAGGTTCGCGACGCACTGGCCTATCTGCGCACGCTGGCCAACCCCGACGACTCCGTGTCGCTTCGGCGGATCCTCAACATGCCGCGGCGAGGAATCGGCGACCGTGCCGAGGCTGCCGTGGAGGCCCTGGCACAGCGGGAAGGCACGACGTTCTGGCAGGCGCTGCGCCGGGCATCCGACGCGCCTGGCATTGCGTCGAGGTCGGTGCGGGCGATCGAGTCGTTCGTGGCGATGATCGACGACCTGCGGGCCGTCGCCGCCGACGGTGCCCCGCCGGCGGCGGTGCTGGAGGCCGTCCTCGATCGCACCGGATATCTCGCGGAGCTCGCTGCATCTCACGACCCACAGGACGAGACCCGCGCCGACAACCTTCGTGAACTGGTCGCGGTGGCCGGCGAGTTCGAGGCATCAGCGGCCGCGGTGGAGGACGCCGGGATGCTCACCGGATTTCTCGAGCAGGTGAGCCTCGTCGCCGACGCCGACGACATTCCAGAGGGCGAGGACCACGGTGGTGTCGTCACACTGATGACGCTGCACACGGCGAAGGGTCTCGAATTTCCCGTCGTGTTCCTCACCGGCCTCGAGGACGGCGTCTTTCCACACCAGCGCTCGCTCTCCGAGCCGCGCGAGCTCGAGGAAGAGCGCCGGCTGGCGTACGTCGGCATCACCCGGGCCCGGGAGCGGCTGTACCTGTCGCGGGCCATCGTCCGCAGCGCCTGGGGAGCGCCCAGCCACAACCCCCCGTCGCGGTTCCTCGACGAGATCCCGACGGAACTGCTGGACTGGCGCCGCACGGAGGCCGATCAGACCCGGTGGACGCCCAGCTCGTCGAACGGGTCCGGCGGCGTCTCGTACCGTCGACCTGCCGGCACGAGCAAGCCCGACCGAGCCGTCCCGGTCCTGTCGGCCGGCGACCGCGTCACCCACGACGCGTTCGGGCTGGGCACCGTCGTCGCCACATCCGGGGCGGGCGAGCATGCCCAGGCGACGGTCGACTTCGGTGACTCCGGCCTGAAGACCCTGTTATTGCGCTATGCCCCTGTCGAGAAACTGTGAGTCGCCGTTCCCAGCGGCCCGCCGGCACGGGCCACCGCTGATCTGCGTCTCAGCATCCGAGACACTGGGCTACCGCTTCCGAGACGGGTGGCGCCAAGATCATGGATCATTACGTGACTTGACCGGCGAGGTGATGTGGTGGCGGTGACCCCTCGCGTGCTGCTGGTGGGCAAGCGGGCCCGGGTGCTCGACCGGCTCGCCGATGCCCTTCGCCAGGAGGGGATGCACGTCCGCGAGGACACCGACTTCGACCACGCTCGCACCCATGTCGACGGCAGCACGGTCGACGTGATCGCGCTCGGCCGCGCCGTGCCGGGCGGCCGACGCGAGCCGCTGGTGTCGGCGTTGAAGGCCCAGAACCCCGCGCTCAAGGTGGTCGACGGGCTCGCGCCTATCACACCGCTGCTGGTCGCCCAGGTGAAGGAGGCGCTGACCGACCCGGGCCCCGACTCCCGGCTCGTCACGGCCGCAGGTCTCCTCCCGGGCGACGACCGTGTGGTGATCACCTTGCGGCGGCCGGCAAACGTGAGCATCATCCTGCACCGGCTCGACACGCTCTACCGGGCTCATGAACAGCGCATCCACGATGGGCCGCTGGACCGGGGGCGTCACACGTTTCTGACGCGGTCCAGGTCGACCCGCGGCGAGCGCTTCCTGGTCGTGCGTGCCAACGACCAGACCTCGGTCCACGCGATCGGCTGACGGCGTGAGCGCGAGCGTGCGAAACCTCACGCAGCCAGCAGGCGCTCCGCTCACTACCGTGTGAGCCATGACCGACGACGGCGCCCGTACCGAGTCCGGTCTGGCGTTCGCGCCGGTCTACGGCCCGGAGGCGCTCGACGGATGGGATCCGCACGAGCGACTCGGCCGGCCGGGGGAGTACCCGTTCACCCGCGGCGTCTATCGCACGATGTACACCGGACGGCCGTGGACCATGCGGCAGTACGCCGGGTTCGGGACGGCGGCAGAGTCGAACCGGAGGTATCACCAGCTCGTCGCCGCAGGCACGGGCGGGCTGAGCGTCGCGTTCGACCTGCCCACCCAGATGGGGTACGACTCCGACGCGCCGGTCTCTCATGGCGAGGTGGGTAAGGTCGGGGTCGCAATCGACTCGATCGAGGACATGCGGACGCTGTTCGACGGCATCCCGCTGGACCAGGTCTCGACCTCGATGACGATCAACGCCCCGGCGGCGCTTCTCCTCCTGCTGTACCAGCTCGTCGGGGCGGAACAGGGCGTCCCGGGCGCGGAGCTCACCGGAACCCTCCAGAACGACGTGCTCAAGGAGTACATCGCGCGGGGCACCTACATCTACCCGCCTGCCGCCTCACTCCGACTGACCAGCGACATCTTCGGCTATTGCCGTCGCGAGATCCCGCGCTGGAACACGATCTCGATCTCCGGGTACCACATGGCCGAGGCGGGAGCGACACCGGTTCAAGAGGTCGCCTTCACGCTGGCCAACGCGCGCGAGTACGTCCGCGCGGCGTTGGGTGCCGGCCTCGACGTCGACGAGTTCGCACCGCGGTTGTCGTTCTTCTTCGTGTCCCGGACAACGCTGCTGGAAGAGGTGGCGAAGTTCCGCGCGGCGCGGCGGATCTGGGCGCGGGTCATGCGAGACGAATTCGGGGCGACCGACCCGAGGTCCCAGATGCTCCGGTTCCACACCCAGACGGCCGGTGTCCAACTCACGGCCCAGCAGCCGGAGGTCAACCTGGTCAGGGTGACCGTCCAGGGACTCGCGGCCGTTCTCGGCGGCACCCAGTCGCTGCACACGAACTCCTACGACGAGGCGATCGGGCTGCCGACCGAGAAGGCCGCGCGGCTCGCCGTGCGGACCCAGCAGGTGCTCGCCTACGAAACCGACGTCACCCGAACCGTCGACCCGTTCGCCGGCTCCTACGTCGTCGAGTCGCTGACCGACGACATGGAGGCGGCCACGCTCGACCTCATGGCGCAGGTCGAGGACCTCGGCGGTGCCGTCCATGCAATCGAGCGTGGGTTCCAGAAGGGTGAGATCGAGCGCTCCGCCTACGCGATCGCCCGTGAGATCGACAGCGGCGAGCGCACCGTCGTCGGGGTGAACCGGTTCACGACTGACGGCGGGGAGCCGTACGAGCCCCTGCAGGTAGACCCCACCATCGAGGAGGCACAGGCGAGGCGGCTCGCCACGCTGCGTGCCGACCGGTCCGGTGCCGAGGTCGCCAGGACCCTGGACGCACTGCGAACGACCGCTTCGGGAACGGCCAACGTGCTCGACCCGATGCGCGAGGCGTTGGCCGCGAGGGCCACCGTCGGCGAGGTCTGCGACGCCTTGCGCGACGTCTGGGGTGTCTACGAGCCACCGGCCGCGATATAGCCCGCTCGGTGCGATGCGGACGTGGGCCCGCCCTGCAAGGTCACAGGTCGGCATCGGGCCCGTGCTTGGGTCGGGTGCGGCTGGGCGGAGCTATAGTCTTGCCGCCCAGATCTGTACACCGGCGGGGCCTGGAGGGCACGTGAACAAGACACTTCGACTTGCTGCGGTGGCCAGCGCCGTGGCGCTGTTCGCGGCGGCATGTGGTGAAGCACCCGATGAGGACGACGACACGACGGCGGGCGGCGACGAGACGGCCGCCACGAGCGACTTCCAGACCTGCATGGTCTCCGACGAGGGCGGGATCAACGACAAGTCGTTCAACGAGTCGGCCTACCAGGGCCTCCAGGATGCGTTCGACGAGGGCCTCACCTTGGAGCCGAAGTTCGCCGAGTCGAACTCCGAGGCCGACTACGCGCCGAACGTGCAGGCGATGGTGTCCGACGAGTGCGGCCTGATCGTCACGGTGGGATTCCTGCTCGCCCAGGCGACCCAGGAGGCAGCAGAGGCCAACCCGGAGGAGCGGTTCGCCATCGTCGACTTCCTGTACACCGACCCGACCACGTTCGCGCCGGTGACCATTGACAACATCAAGCCGCTGGTCTTCAACACCCACGAGGCGGCGTTCCTCGCCGGATACCTCGCCGCGGGAATGAGCGAGACCGACAAGGTCGGCACCTGGGGTGGGCTGAAGATCCCGACGGTCACGATCTTCATGGACGGCTTCGCCGACGGTGTCGCGCACTGGAACGAGGAGAAGGGCGAGAACGTCGAGGTCCTCGGCTGGGACAAGGAAACCCAGGAGGGCCAGTTCGTCGGTGACTTCACCAACTCCGGTGTGGCTCGCACGATCAGCGACAACCTGATCCAGCAGGGCGCCGACATCCTGCTTCCGGTGGCCGGGCCGATCGGCGAGAGCGCCGCGGTCGCCGCGGAGGAGGCCGGCAACGTCAAGATCATCTGGGTCGACGCCGACGGGTACGAGACGTTGCCCGAGTTCCGCGCGCTTCTTCTCACCAGCGTGCTCAAGGGCATCGCCGTCGCCGTGCAGGAGGCCGCGACCGAGACCGCCGGCGACAACTTCTCCAGCGACCCGTTCATCGGCACCCTGGAGAACGACGGCGTCGGGATAGCTCCGTACCACGACCTCGACTCCGAGGTCCCCCAGGAACTCAAGGACGAGGTCGAGGAGCTCAAGCAGCAGATCATCGACGGCGAACTGGAGGTCAGCTCCGACGCGTCCTTCTAGGCTCGCGGGTCTGCGGGTAACTTGCCTGCCGGGGAGGACGGGATTTCTCGTCCTCCCCGGCGCGCGGACGTTACGGTACTTCTTGCCCAGGCAACCTGACGGCGGGGTCGCGCCCCGCGGTGAGCGGCGACGCTCGCGCCGGAGGAGGCGGTCAGCCGGTGAAGCTAGAACTGCGAGGCATCACCAAACGGTTCGGCACCCTCGTTGCCAACGATGCGATCGACCTGGTCATCGAACCAGGAGAGATCCATTGCCTGCTCGGTGAGAACGGTGCGGGCAAGAGCACGCTGATGAACGTGCTCTACGGCCTGTACGAGCCCGACGACGGTCAGATCCTGGTCGATGACCAGAAGGTCACGTTCGACGGGCCCGGCGACGCCATGGCCGCGGGCATCGGGATGGTGCACCAGCACTTCATGCTCGTGCCGGTCTTCACCGTCGCCGAGAACGTCATGCTCGGTCAGGAGCATGTTCGCGGAGGCGGCTTCCTGGACATGGACGCCGCGCGCCTCCAGGTCCGTGAGATCTCCGAGCGGTACGGGTTCAACGTCGACCCGGACGCCCTCGTGGAGTACATCCCGGTCGGCGTCCAGCAGCGGGTCGAGATCATCAAGGCACTGGTACGCAAGGCGAACGTCCTGATTCTCGACGAGCCGACGGCAGTCCTCACCCCGCAGGAGACCGACGAGCTGATCGAGATCATGCGCCAGCTCAAGGCATCCGGTACATCGATCGTGTTCATCACGCACAAGCTGCGCGAGGTGAGGGCGATCGCCGACCGGATCACCGTGCTGCGCCGCGGCCGGGTCGTAGGCGAGGCACTCCCGACGGCGGCGGAGTCCGAACTGGCGTCGATGATGGTCGGCCGCGCCGTCAGCCTCACCGTCGACAAGGCGCCCCCTTCCCCGGGCGAGGCGACGTTCGCCGTCGAGAGCCTCACCGTGGCGGACGAAGGCGGGTTCGTCGTCGTCGACGACGTCTCGTTCGAGGTGCGAACCGGCGAGATCCTCGCCGTGGCCGGCGTCCAGGGAAACGGGCAGACCGAGCTGGCCGAGGCGATCCTCGGCCTGCGCCCGATGGTGGCCGGATCCGTCCGGCTCGGCGGCGCGGAGCTCGCCGGCCGGGGGGTACGCGAGGTCCTCGCGGCGGGGGTCGGATTCGTGCCCGAGGACCGCACGGTCGACGGGCTGGTGTCGAGCTTCTCGGTCTCCGAGAACCTGGTCCTCGACCGCTACGACCGGCCCCCGTTCGGAAGCGGCCTCTCGCTCAGGCTCGGCGAGCTCCGCAAGAACGCCGTACAGCGCGTGCAGGAGTTCGACATTCGCACCACCAGCACCGACACCGCGGCCGGCACGTTGTCGGGCGGCAATCAGCAGAAGGTCGTCGTGGCGCGGGAGCTGTCGCGGCCGTTGAAGCTTCTCCTCGCGTCACAGCCCACCCGTGGGCTCGACGTCGGGTCCATCGAATTCGTGCACAAGCGCATCGTGCATGAGCGCGACCAGGGCACGCCGGTGATCATCGTGACGACGGAGCTGGACGAGGTGAGCGCTCTCGCCGACCGGATCGCCGTCATGTACCGCGGCCGGATCGTCGGCATCGTCGACGGAGACACCGACCGCGACGCGCTCGGCCTCATGATGGCCGGCATCCCGCCCGAGGAGGCCGCCGCGGAGGCTGAGGCCCATCCCACCGTGGTCGAGCACGTAGACGAGGTCGGTACCGGTGGCGGAGCGACGCCTGGGCCACAGGACGGAGGGCCGGCGTGAGCGACGAGCGGCACCCGCCCGGCCCGCCGGATCCCGCCGGCAGCGACGCCGTCGAGCCAACGGATGCGGACCCACCCGACCCCGGCCGTCATTCCCGCACTCCGGGCGTGCCCCTGGAAGATGCGTGGGGTCGGCGGTTCGTCCGTGAGTTGACCGGCGGCACCGCGCTGCTCACGGTGCTGTCGGTCCTGTTGGCTCTGATCCTGGGCGCCGGCCTGATCGCGGTGTCGGACCCCCGTGTCCAGGACGCAGCGGCGTACCTCTTCTCGCGGCCAGGCGACACGCTCAGCGCCGCGTGGGACTCGGTCAGCAACGCCTACAGTGCGATGTTCCGCGGCTCGATCATCGACTTCAGCGAGTACAGCATCGGCCGCGCGCTGCGGCCCTTGGGCGAGACACTCACCAACGCGACGCCGTTGATCGCGGCCGGGCTGTCGGTGGCACTTGCGTTCCGGACCGGGCTTTTCAACATCGGCGCCGAAGGACAGATCATCGTCGGGGCCATCCTGGCGGCATACGTCGGGTTCACCTGGGATCTGCCGATCGCCGTCCACCTGCTTCTCGGCGTGCTCGCCGGAATGCTCGGCGGCGCGATCTGGGGCGGCATCGCGGGCTTCGTCAAGGCGAAGACCGGCGCCCACGAGGTGATCACCACGATCATGCTCAACTACGTCGCACGGTTCCTCATCCTGTACCTATTGACCACATCGCTGTTCCAGCGGCCTGGCGCGTCCAACCCGATCAGCCCACCGATCGTCGAGAGCGCGCAGCTTCCCCGGTTGCTCGGTAACAGCTCGCGGCTCCACCTCGGCTTCATCCTCGTGCTGCTCGCCGCCGTTTTCGTCTGGTGGCTGCTGTCGCGCAGCACGGTGGGGTTCCAGTTCCGGGCGGTCGGCGCCAACCCGCACGCCGCTCGCACGGCCGGCATGTCGGTCGAGAGGTCGTACACCAACGTCATGCTCATCGCCGGGGCACTCGCCGGGCTCGCCGGCGTGGCCCAGGTGCTGGGAACCGAACGGGTGCTCACGACGGGCATCTCCTCCGGATTCGGGTTCGATGCCATCACCGTGGCCCTCCTCGGCCGGGCCTCCCCGTGGGGGACGGTTGCGGCAGGCACATTGTTCGGCGCGTTGCGCGCCGGTGGCGTCACGATGCAGGCGGGCACCGGCACCCCGATCGACATCGTGCTGGTCGTCCAGTCGCTCGTCGTCCTGTTCATCGCGGCGCCACCCCTGGTCAGGTCGGTCTTCCGGATCCGTGTCGCCGGCGTCGAAAGCCCGATCGGTGAGTTGTCGAAGGGGTGGAAGACGTGAGCACCGTGACGGCGCCCGCAACGGTCGTTCCCCATGCCGAGATCAGGACCCGGAGCTGGAAGGCGCCGATCGCGTTCACCTTCTTCGGTGTGCTCGCCTTCGTCGTGTTCGGGCTGTGGGGCGAGCCGGGTGAAGAGAGCACATTCGGCATCTCGACCGCATCGGACTTCGTGCAGATCGACCCGATCGCGGTTCCGGCGAAGTCGGTTGCGCTGATCCTCGGGGCAATATGCCTCGCGATCGCGGCCTACTCCTTCGTCCTGGTGCGTCGCGGTGCCGGCGTGCCCGCCTGGCTGATGGTCACCTTCGGCGTAGCGTTCGTGCTCGCCTTCCTGGTCTGGGCCGTGGCGGGCGCGCAGATCTCGTTCACGAGCTTGTTGTCAGGCACTCTTGCGCTGTCGGTGCCGATCGTGTTCGGCGCCCTGTCCGGCGTCCTGTGCGAGCGCGCCGGCGTCATCAACATCGCCATCGAAGGGCAGCTGCTTGCCGGCGCCTTCTTGTCGGCCGTGGTCGCCAGTCTGACCGACAGCCATCTGGCGGGCATGGTCGCCGCCGTCTTCGCCGGCCTGCTGGTAGCTGTCGTGCTGGCCGTGTTCACGATCAAGTACTTCGTCAACCAGATCATCGTCGGCGTCGTGCTGAACGTACTCGTGCTGGGCATGACGAACTTCCTCTACGGCCGCCTGCTTGCTCCCGATGCGGCGACGTGGAACAGCCCGGGCCGGCTGTCCCGGATCAAGATCCCCGTTCTGGGCGACATCCCGGTGATCGGCCCGGTCGTGTTCAACCAGACCATCATCGTCTACCTCATGTACGTCGCCGTGATCGTGGTGCACATCGCCTTGTTCAGCACCCGGTGGGGGCTACGGGTGCGCGCGGTCGGCGAGCATCCCCAGGCGGCCGACACACTCGGCATCAGGGTCAACGCGATCCGGTTCCGCAACGTGCTGCTCGGTGGCATGGTTGCCGGTCTCGGCGGCGCTTTCTTCACCATCGGCAACGTCGGCTCCTTCAGCAAGGAGATGTCGGCCGGCCAGGGGTTCATCGCCCTGGCGGCCATGATCTTCGGCCGCTGGAGCCCGATCGGTGCGTTGGGTGCCGCGCTGCTGTTCGGCTTCGCCAACAACCTGCAAAGCGTGCTCGGCATCATCGGCACGCCGATCCCGAGCGAGTTCATGCTGATGGCGCCGTACCTGGCGACGATCTTCGCTGTGGCGGGACTGGTCGGGCGGGTGCGCGCACCGGCCGCGGACGGCGAGCCGTACATGAAGTCGTGAGGCGTCGTCGATGAAGGTGGACTGGGACGCCTTGCGCGATGCTGCGGCGGACGTCGTCGAGCGGGCATACGCTCCGTACTCCCGGTTCCGGGTCGGCGCGGCCGCGCTGGTCGACGACGGGCGGACCGTCGTCGGGTGCAACGTCGAGAATGCGGCGTACGGCGTCGTGCTCTGCGCGGAGTGCGGTGTGGTGTCGTCGCTGCACGCCGGCGGGGGAGGACGCCTGGTCGCCGTCACCTGCGTGGGTGGTCATGGGCAGCGGCTCATGCCCTGTGGCCGGTGCCGTCAGCTGCTCTGGGAGCACGGCGGGCCCGACCTGCTCGTCGACACGCCGCAGGGCATCTTGCCGATGCGCGAGGTCCTGCCGCAAGCCTTCAGTGCGGAGGACTTGAAGACATGAGCACGCCCGGACCCGAAACGCCGCGGAGACCCGAAACCCTGCC
>JBKPCP010000094.1:0-4284 GCA_046727475.1 Actinomycetota bacterium
CGAAGGCACGCAGGTACACCGGCAGGGTCGCCAGGCTCGGCGGTACCCGGCCCCATTCGGCGTCGATCCCATGGGTCGGCACGTGCTGTCCGGTGAGAAGGCTCGCGTAGGAGCCGAGGCTCGAGCCCGTCTGCGCGCGCGTATGGGGAATGCGCACGCCCGCCTTGGCGAGCGCGTCCAGGTGCGGTGTGCGCACGCCGGGGTGCCCGGCGCAGCCCAGATGGTCGCCCCGGAGCGCATCGGCGGAGACGAGGAGCACCAGCGGCGGCCCTCCGTCGAGGCGCGAGAGACGCGGGGGCGCCGGCGCCTCGTGGACGACGCGGGGGTCGGCCCAGCCGGCCCAGGCATCCCGAGGGTCGCCGCGCGGCGACACCGAGGTCCGGAATACGAGCCGCACGCGGCGCCCCGCGAAGCGGGAGAGATCCACCTCGCGCTCGACCCAGCGGCGATCCTCCTCACGGCGCCGCGGATCGAGGCCGAGGGAGAGCACCGGCATCTCGCCCTCCCCGTCGGCAAGCACGGCGACCTCGAAGCACACCTCGCAGCGGATGCGGCTCCACACCACCTTCTTGATGCCGCAGGCGAGGAAGAGGCGAGCGCGCGGGCCGAGGACGAGCGGCGGGAACTCCACCAGGGAATCGGGATGCTGGAACATCGCCGTCCGCGTGTCGCGGAGGATGGTCATGGGCTCGATGGCGACATGGTCCGGGCCGGGCGCGGACACCGTGGCCGCGGAGAGCCGGTCGACGAGGTGCTCCGTCCTCATCGCCGCGTGAGATATGCCCCGCGCATGGCTTAACCCCTCCCGGCTACCCGATGTCCCTTCCGCTCGGGTATCGCGACCCTTATAGGTGCGCACACACACTGATGATCGGCGTGGAGGATGGCACCGGGCCAGCATCGAGCAAGGCGGGTGCCACGGCGTGGCCCCCAGCGACGGCGGAGAGTTACGGTACGGTTGAATTCCTCCGTCGCAGAATTGTCAAGTCTCCCGACTGCGGATCCGGCTCAGAGATAGGGCCAGGGGGAGCATGAGGAGGAGGGCGAAGCCGGCGTTCGCGGCCATCGCGACGGGCACGCCCGCGCCGGCGGCGAGGAGGCCGATCCAGAGCGTACCGAGCGGCTGGGTCCCGATGCACGCGGAGAGGATGCCCATGGCTCCGCCGCGGCTCGCCTCCGGGGCGGCGAGCAGCACGAGCGTGCTCTGCATGGCCGCGAAGCCCGACTCGAGGGCGCCGATCACCACGAGGAGAGCCAGGCAGAGCCCGCCCCAGCGCGAGGCGGAGAAGGCGATGAGCAGGAAGGGCGCGGTCAGCACCGAGACGGCGAAGATACGCCGGTGCGAGATGAAGCCGCGCTGGGACGCGATGGCGAGGGCGCCCAGGAGCGCGCCGAGCCCGTCGGCCGCGACGAGGGCCCCGAGGAACTCGGGCCCGCCCGCCAGCACCTCGCGCGCGAAGACCGGCAGCATGTGCTGGTAGGGGAAGAAGAGGGTGTTCATCAGCACCGTGATGAGCAGTACCGCGCGAACGGTGGGCTCCTCCCACGCGGCGCGGAACCCCGCGGCGAGGGTGGCCCCGAGCGGGGCGTGCGGCGCGCCCGCAGGCCCGCCGATCCGGCCGGGCAGACCGAGCGAGACGAGGAGGCCGAGCGCGTAGAGCGTCGCGATGGCGCCGAAGCAGGCCTCGGGGCCCAGTCGCGCGAGCCCCACGCCCGCGAGCACGGGACCGGCGATCTTCGCCACCTGCATGGAGACGGTCTCGAGCGAGACGGCCCTGGCCACGCGGCGCGAGCCGACCAGCGTGAAGATGGAGGTGCGCCGCGCGGGGAAATCGAGCGCCCACAGCACGCCGAAGAGCACCTCGAGCCCGACCAGTGGCCAGTAGCCGCCCCCGCCACCGGCGAAGACACCGGCGAGGGCGAGTCCGGTGACGAGCCCGAGAGTCTGGGTGGCGAGCAGCACGCGCCCGCGATGCGCGCGGTCCGCCACGACGCCGGCGAGCGGTCCCAGCGCCATCATGGGCGCGGAGCGAGCGAAGGCGGCGAGCCCGACCATGAAGGGCGAGCCGGTGAGCTGATAGGACAGCCACCCCAGCACCACCAGATCCATCCAGCGCGCGGTGTTGACGAAGAGCCCGGAGAGCCAGAGCCGCCGATAGGACGGCTCGGACAGCACATCGAGGACGGCGAGGCGCGCCGACGTCGCGCGCGTCGCGGGAGCGACGCTGCTCACCCGGACAGGAATAGCACGAAATGCGGTACACTCCCGACGTTTCGCGGAAGCGTGCGCATGTCGGTTTCGCATCTCCGGAGGGCACGATGCGTGTACTGGTGACGGGAGCGGCGAGCGGGATAGGGCGGGCGACCTGTCTGCGCCTGGCCCGGGACGCCAAGGCGAGCGGCACCAAGGCGAAGATCGCGGCGGTGGATCTGCTGGTGACGCCGGAGCTGGAGCAGGTGGCGGCGGAAATCTCCGGCCTCGGCGCCGAGACCCTGCCGCTGGCCGGCGACATGGGGAGCGTGGAGGCGCCCGGCCGCGTCGTTGCCGAGGCGGTCGGGCACTTCGGCGGACTCGACGGCCTCGTCAGCAATGCCGGCATCAACCGTCCGGCCCCGCTCGTCGAGTACACCGTGGAGGACTGGGACCGCCTCTTCGCAGTCAACACGCGGGCGACCTGGCTCCTCGCCAAGGCCGCGTATCCCGCGCTCAAGGCCTCCCGGGGCGCCATGGTGGCGATCGGCTCCATGTCCGGCAGCAACGCCCACGCGAATCTCGGCGCCTACGGTCCCACCAAGGCGGCGGTGATCATGCTGGTGCGCGTGCTGGCCCAGGAGCTCGGGCGCGACGGCATCCGCGTCAACGCGGTGTCCCCGGGCATGGTGCGCACGGGCATGACCGAGCGCGTCTACGCCGACCGCGAGGTCGCCGCCGCGCGCGACGCCCTCGTGCCGCTCGGCCGCGTCGCCACGCCGGAGGACATGGCCGACGTGGTGGCTTTCCTCCTCGGCCCTGACTCCCGCTACATCAACGGCCACGACCTCGTCGTGGACGGCGGCGTCACCGGCAATTTCCTCGGCCGGCTGCCCGGGATCGGCCGCATCCCGAGGTCCGATCGATGACCTCCGTCAAGCTCGGCATGTTCACCATGCCGTTCCACCACCCCGAGAAGGACTACGCGGCGCTCCTCGCCGAGGACCAAGAGGCCGTCATCCTCGCCGACCGCCTGGGCTTCAGCGAGGCCTATGTCGGCGAGCACTTCTCCTCGTGGAGCGAGCGGATCACCTCGCCGCTCATCTTCCTCGCCACCGTCATCCCGTTGACCAAGCAGATTCGCCTCGGCACCGGCGTGCTCAACCTGCCTCAGGTGCATCCCGGCCTGGTGGCGGCGCACGCCGCCATGTTCGATCAGCTCTCGGGCGGGCGTTTCATCATGGGCATCGGGCCGGGCGGGCTGGTGAGCGACCTCGAGATGTTCGAGGTGGGCCAGGCCGAGCTGCGGCCGCAGATGGTGCAGGAGTCCATCGACATCGTGCTGCGCCTCTGGGCTCACGACCCGCCCTACGAGATCGACGGTCGCTTCTGGAAGTTCGCGCTCAAGGACAATATCTGGCCCGAGTTCAAGGTGGGCTACATCCCGCGGCCGCTCCAGCGACCCCATCCGCCCATCGCGCTGTCCATCATCACGCCGAACTCGTCCAGCGCGAAGGTGGCGGGGGAGCGCGGCTGGATCCCCGTCTCCGGAAACTTCTTCCACAAGCGCTATCTCCGCGGCCACTGGGAGAAGTACGTGGAGGGCTGCGAGGCGGCGGGCCGGCGCCCCGATCCCGGCGTCTGGAGGGTCGCGCGCAGCGTCCTCGTCACCGAGACCGATGCCCAGGCGGAGGACTACCTGGCCGATCCCGACTCGGGGCTCTCCTTCTACTACAAGTTCTTCATCCATTCCTTCGCGCAGGGACGGAAGGCGCTCTTCATGATCAAGCCGGACCCGGACATGCCCGACGCGGCCACCACGGTGGACGCGGTCAAGCGCGGCATGATCATCGCCGGCCGTCCCCAGCGCGTGCTCGAGCAGCTCATGGCGCTCCGCGAGGAGATCGGCCCGTTCGGGACCCTCCTCATGGCCGGCCACGACTGGGACCGCCCGACGCTGTGGAAGCGCTCGATGGAGCTGCTCGCCACCCAGGTGATGCCCCGCTTCACGCGGGGCTGAGGGGCCTGTCCCCGTCGCGGCCGCGCACGAGGATCAGCGCGGCGGCGACGACCAGCAGCACGATGCAGAGGAT
>JBKPCP010000095.1:0-16572 GCA_046727475.1 Actinomycetota bacterium
TCGTCACCGCCCCGATCGTCGTCGGCGGGCACCGGTGGTGCACCGAAGAGCACGTGCGCGAAGTGCTGAAGCGGAGCCGGAAGCGAGCCGTTGACCGCGGCGACCGCGACCCCGCCCATGCCGACCGAGCCGGCCAACGCCGCCGCGGCGATCCTCGCACTCACGGACGGACGCAATCGGCGATGTCTCTGTTCTTCCAGAGCGCAGGCGGTCACCTCCCGCCGGTACGCCGCGACGGCACTCGCCGCGCCGCGCAACTCGACCGGCCGAGCCGGCCGCCGCAGCGTTGTCACCATCCCGGCAAGCGCCAGTGCCTCCGGCGCCGCACCGGCGTCGACGGGTTCGGAGCGCAGGATGCGGTCTACGACCTCTTCCGGAAGGGCTGGGTCACAGCCAGAGAGGTGTAAGACGTTCGCCTGCACCTCCTCCCAGGAGGGATCGCCGGCACTCATCGGTCCACACCTCCTACCACCATCTGATCGCTCAAGATCACTGCCAGCCGCCTGAGACCCCGGTGCAAGAGGACACGGACAGCGCCGCGCGACTTCCCGAGCAGCCCGGCGATCTGCGCATAGTCCAGATCCCCGACCACCCGCAGTAAGATCACCTCTGCCTGGTCCGGGGGAAGCGTCCTCACCAATGCCAGTGCCCGACTTGTGGCCTCTCCGTCCTCGAAGTCCTCGGCCACGTCCCGGGCCTCGTGCGGGTAGATCTCCCCGGCGTCCCCGAGCAGGATCGTTGGTCGGCGCGCGTCACGTCGTACCTGGTCGATGATCTTGTTCCGGGCAATCGCGAAGACCCAGGCACGAAATCCCTGTTCGTCCCCCTCGAACCGACACAGCGAGCGAGTGACCCCGAGCCACACCTCTGCACTGATGTCCTCACCGTGCCCTGGTGCTTGCGCCCAAGAGTACCGAAGCAGCGCCGGCTGGATGTCGTTGTAGATCAGCGCGAAAGCGTGCTCGTCACCCGAGCGAGCACGTTCCAGCGTTTCGGGGAACCTCTGCTCCAGCATGATCGGTCCAAACAAACCCCAGGCGGCCGGTCGGCTCGCCCGCTCGACGATAGCGGCGCCAATCCAGGCTGCGCAGGCAAATGCACATTCGAATTCCTGCCCGTATGTAACGGGACGACCACAGCGAGCGTTCTTCCAGGTGACACCGCGTCTTGCACGAGATCCCGGACAGATCGCGAGATCCCGGACAGATTTCGTGCAGGCCCGGGGGGACCGCGACAGCCTCGGCCCCTAATGGGCCGGGGCTGTCGCGAGGGGGCCTGATGACGTTCGGGCCATGGCCGACGCAGGTCGCGCTACCGCTGGAGGCACCAGGCCCGGCCGCCACGCGGGATGATTGTCCAGGAGGCGGTGACACCCCGCCGGTAGGCGGGTCGCAAACAAGTTGCATGATCAACGCGGGCTCGTGCGTGGCCTACTAGGGTCGGCGGAATGAGAGCCGTGCCGTCATTCCTCGGTGAGGTCGATCTCCATCTGATCGGTGAGGGCCGCCACGAGCGGCTTTGGGACGTTCTCGGCGCACACGTTCGCACGGCCGGCGAGGTGACCGGCGTTGCGTTCGCCGTGTGGGCCCCGAACGCCCGCGGGGTCCGGGTCGTCGGCGACTTCAACCACTGGAACGGTGAGGGCCATGAGATGCGCTCTCTCGGTGCCAGCGGAGTGTGGGAGCTGTTCGTCCCGGGCGCCGGTGACGGCACCCACTACAAGTTCGAGATCCACGGCGCCGACGGGTCCTGGAAGCTGCGCGCCGACCCGATGGCGTTTCGGTCCGAGGCTCCTCCGGCGACGGCGTCGGTGGTCTTCACCTCGGCGTACGCCTGGGACGACCGGGACTGGATGACCGCGCGTGCACGAGGGGGCAGCGCACACAACCGGCCGATGTCGGTCTACGAGGTCCACCTCGGGTCGTGGCGGCGCGGCCTTTCCTACCGCGAGCTTGCCGACGAGCTCACGGCGTACGTCGTCGAAACCGGGTTCACCCATGTCGAGCTGCTGCCCGTGGCCGAGCACCCGTACGGCGGCTCGTGGGGCTACCAGGTGACGTCCTACTTCGCGCCGACCGCACGATTCGGCTCGCCCGACGACTTCCGTTACCTGGTCGACCGTCTCCACCAGGCCGGCGTCGGAGTGATCGTCGACTGGGTGCCCGGGCATTTCCCGAGGGACGACTGGGCTCTGGCCCGCTTCGACGGTTCACCGCTGTACGAGCACGCCGACCCGCGCCGTGGCGAACAGCTCGACTGGGGCACGTACGTGTTCAACTTCGGCCGGCACGAGGTCCGCAACTTCCTGGTCGCCAACGCGCTGTACTGGCTCGAGGAGTTCCATGTCGACGGCCTCCGGGTCGACGCGGTCGCGTCGATGCTGTACCTCGACTACTCGCGGCCCGAAGGCCAATGGATGCCCAACGTCTACGGGGGCCGGGAAAACCTGGAGGCGATCTCGTTCCTCCAGGAGGTCAACGCGACGGCCTACCGACGCGTGCCGGGCGTCGTCACCATCGCCGAGGAGTCGACCGCCTGGCCGGGGGTCACCAAGCCCACACATCTGGGCGGCCTGGGCTTCGGCCTCAAGTGGAACATGGGCTGGATGAGCGACTCGCTCGGTTACATGTCGCACGATCCCATCCATCGCCAGTATCACCACCACCAGATGACGTTCTCGCTGATGTACGCCTACAGCGAGAACTTCCTGCTCCCGCTCTCGCACGACGAGGTCGTGCACGGCAAAGGCTCGCTGCTGCGCAGAATGCCCGGCGACCGCTGGCAGCAGCTGGCGAACCTACGGGCCTTCCTCGCGCTGACCTGGGCGCATCCGGGCAAGCAGCTGCTGTTCATGGGCGGCGAGTTCGGCCAGGAGTCGGAGTGGGCCGAGTCGCGAGAGCTGGACTGGTGGCTGCTCGAGCACTCCGACCACGCGGGCGTTCAGCGGCTGGTCGCCGACCTCAACCGGGTCTATCGGTCCTCGCCGGCGCTGTGGTCCCAGGACGCCGAGCCCGCAGGCTTCGAGTGGATCGACGCGAACGACGCCGCAGGCAACGTGTTCTCGTTCCTGCGCTGGGGGTCGGACGGGTCGGTGATCGCCTGCGTCGCCAACTTCTCCGCGATGCCGCACGAGGGTTACCGGCTCGGCCTGCCGCTGGCCGGCCAGTGGGCCGAGATCGTCAACACCGATGCCGGCGACTACGGCGGCTCCGGCGTCGGCAACCTCGGCGGCATCGAGACCGAGGATGTCGCCTGGCACGGCCGGCCGGCCTCGGTGGCGCTTCGTCTACCGCCGCTCGGCACCCTCTGGCTCCGTTTAGGCGACTGAGCCTTCACCCTCCGCCCAGCCGGCGCCGTCCGTCGGTCAGAACAGGGCGCTGGCCAGGGCCGATCGGGCCTTGACCACCCGGGGATCGGTCAGCCCGACCACCTCGAACAGCTCCAGCAGCCGGGCCCGCACGCGGTCCCGATCGTCGCCGCCGACCCGTCGCACGGTCTCGACCAGACGGCCGAACGCCTCGTCGACCCGGCCGCCCAGCACGTCGACGTCGGCCGCCACCAGCTGCGCCTCGACATCACCCGGACGTTGGTCTGCGGCGGCGAGCGCGGACGCGCCGTCGACCTTGCTCGTGCGGCGGAGCATCTCGACCTGGGCGAGCCCCGCCTTCGCGTCGGCGTCGGCAGGCGACTCGGCCAACAAGCCGCGGTAGGCCGCCGCTGCGGCGTCGAAGTCGCCCTTCTCGATGGCGTCGTAGGCGGCGTCGTACCGCGGGTCGTGCGGCGGCTCGGCCGGCTGCTCGGTGCTCTCGGTCCTTCCGGCATCCTCGGCGGCCTTGACCTCGAGCCGGCCCGTCACGCCGTTGGCGGCCGCGACCTGGAGGAGCTGCTCGAACACCTGGCGAACCTGCGGCTCCGGCATCGCTCCCTGGAACAGCGGCACCGGCTGACCCTTCAACACGGCGAACACCGACGGGATCGACTGGACCTGGAAGGCGGCGCCGAGCTGCTGGTTGGCGTCGACGTCGATCTTCGCCAGCAGGACCCGGCCGTCGTACTCACGGGCGAGCTTCTCCAGGATCGGCGAGAGTTGCTTGCACGGCTGGCACCATTCGGCCCAGAAGTCGATGACGACCGGCACCGACACCGAGCGCTCGAGCACCTCGGCCTGGAAGGTGGCCTCCGTGACCTCGATCACGACGCCGGACGCGGCTGCCCCGTTCGTCGATGCCGCCGGCGCCTGCGACCTCGCCGCGAGCGCCGACAGGTCGACAGCGCCCGGGCGCATGAAGCTCTCCGCACTCATGTGTACATCCTCCCTCGGCACCCGGCCACCGTGCCAAACGGCCCCGGATCGGATGTTCCGCGATCCGTGGCCCGGTTGTGCCTCGTGATCAGAACCGGGCCGGCTCGGAGTAGACGCCCCATTCGGCACGCAGCGCGTCGCAGATCTCGCCCAGGGTCGCCTCGGCGCGTGCGGCGTCGAGCATCGCGGGGATCATGTTGTCGCTGCCACGCGCGGCCTCGACCATGCGCGCGAGCGCGGCCTTTGCGGCGCCCTCGTCACGGACGGCCTTGCGCTCGCCGAGCGCACGGCGCTGCTCGTGCTCGACCTGGTGCGAGACGCGCATGATGTCGAGGTCTCCGGTGACGGTGTCCTTGTGGACGTTGACCCCGACGACCCGCTTCTCGCCCTTCTCGAGCTGCTGCTGGTACCAGAACGCGGACTCCGCGATCTCGGACATGAACCAGCCGTCCTCGATGCCCCGCAGGATGCCGGCCGTCATCGGGCCGTACGCCCGCTGCCAGCGGGACTCGGTCTCGCCCATGGACCGAATCCTGGCGAAGATCGCCTCCGCCTCGGCTTCGATCCGGTCGGTGAGAGCCTCGACGTACCACGAGCCACCGAGCGGGTCGGCGACGTTCGCCACCCCGGTCTCCTCCATCAGCACCTGCTGGGTCCGTAGCGCGATCTCGGCAGCCTGCTCCGTGGGCAGGGCGAGCACCTCGTCGAGCGCATTGGTGTGCAAGGAATTGGTGCCACCGAGGACTGCGGACAGCGCCTCTACAGCCGTACGGACCACGTTGTTGTACGGCTGGTGGCCGGTGAGTGACACGCCTGCCGTCTGGGTGTGGAACCGCAGCCATTGCGCCCTGTCCGTCTTGGCTCCGTATGTGTCGCGCATCCAACGCGCCCAGATCCGGCGGGCGGCTCGGAACTTTGCGATCTCCTCGAAGAAGTCGACATGCGCGTCGAAGAAGAACGACAACCCCGGCGCGAACGCGTCGACGTCAAGGCCCCGGGACAGGCCGAGCTCGACGTAGCCGAACCCGTCGGCCAGGGTGAACGCCAGCTCCTGCGCGGCCGTCGACCCCGCCTCGCGGATGTGGTAGCCCGAGACCGACAAGGGCTTGTAGTCGGGAATGCGCTCGGCGCAGTACTCAATCAGGTCGGCGATCAGGCGCAGGTGTGGCTCCGGTGCGAACAACCACTCCTTCTGGGCGATGTACTCCTTGAAGATGTCGGTCTGGAGCGTGCCGTTGAGAGCGCCCGGGTCGACGCCCTGACGCTCGGCGGCGACGACGTACATGCAGAAGATCGGCACTGCTGGTCCACTGATGGTCATCGAGGTCGTGACGTCACCCAGCGGGATGTCGGCGAACAGCGTGTCCATGTCCAGTGCCGAGTCGATCGCCACGCCGCAGTGGCCGACTTCGCCCAGCGAGCGGTCGTCGTCGGAGTCGCGTCCCATCAGCGTCGGCATGTCGAACGCCACGGAGAGACCGCCGCCACCGGTGCGAAGGATCATCTTGTAGCGCTCGTTGGTCTGTTCGGCGTTGCCGAAGCCGGCGAACTGCCGGATCGTCCAAGCGCGCCCCCGGTAGCCCGTCGAGTACAACCCACGGGTGAACGGGTACTCGCCCGGCCAGCCGATCCGTTCGAACCGCGGGTCGTCCTGGCCTTCCGGCGGGCCGTAGACAGGCTCGACCTCGACGCCGGACAGCGTGGTGAAGTCGGCGTCACGGATCTGGCCGGCCTGCCGGGCGGCGTCGATCCGCGCCTGCCAGCGACGGCGTCCGGCCTCGATCTCCTGCGCGTCCACGCCTGCCTCCACGTCGTCGTCCGTCATCCCGATAGTAGGACGTCCAAGTAATCGTCTCCCGTCTTGTGACTCGAGACAAGCTCGCTGCGGACCTTGTGCCCGGAGGATGGGCAACGCTACTTTTCCCATCGGTTTAATGTAATTCGAAGAAAGGACGGCCGTGCCGACGCGTGCCAGACTCGCCCCAGTCCTCGCTGTCGCCGCCGCGATGCTGCTGGCCGGCTGTGGCGGGGACGAGACGGAACCGACGGCCGGCGAGGGCGGCGCCACCGCCACCACGCTCCGGCTCGGCTACTTTCCGAACTTCACCCACGCACCCGCCCTCATCGGCGTCGAGAACGGGATCTTCGCCGAGCACCTCGGCGACGTCACGCTCGAGCCCACCACCTTCAATGCCGGCCCGGAGGCCATCGAGGCGCTCTTCGCCGGTGCCATCGATGCCACCTTCATCGGTCCGAACCCGTCGATCAACGGGTTCGCGCAGAGCGACGGCGAGGCCCTTCGGGTGGTCTCGGGCGCAGCGGCCAACGGAGCGTTCCTCGTCGTCCGCGAGGGCATCGACTCACCGGAGGACCTGGTCGGCAAGACGCTGGCGACACCACAGCTCGGCAACACACAGGACGTGGCGCTGCGTTTCTGGCTGAAGGAGCAGGGATACGAGACGACTGAAGAGGGCGGCGGCGACGTCAGCATCACGCCGATGTCGAACGGCGACACGCTCAACGCCTTCGCCAGCGGTGCGATCGACGGCGGTTGGCTGCCCGAGCCCTGGGCGACCCGGCTGGTGACCGAAGCGGGCGCGCATGTGCTCGTTGACGAGGCGGACCTGTGGCCGGATGGTCAGTTCGTCACCACCCAGCTGATCGTCAGCACCGAGTTCCTGGAGGAGAACCCGCTGCTGATCGAGCAGCTGATCGCGGGCGAGCGCGAGGCCATCCAGCTCATCGACTCCGACCCAGAGGCAGCCCAGAGCGTCGTCAACCAGGCAATCGAGGCGCTGACGGGCGACCCGATCGACCCGGACCTGCTGGCTGCAGCGTGGGAGAATGTCGACTTCACGGTCGACCCCGTGGCGGAGTCGCTGCTGACTGGCGCCGAGCACGCCGAGGCGGTCGGCCTTCTCGATCCGGTCGACCTGGACGGTCTGTACGACCTCGACGCGCTCAACGGGCTGCTCGAGGATGACGGCGAAGAAGCGGTCTCAGCAAGATGAGCTCGTCGGTCAGCCAGACCGGACCCGCCCGCGCTTCGACGCTGGGCGGGGGCGCCGTCCGCGTCCAGAAGGTCGTCAAGACGTTCGGTCGAGGCAGCAACCAGACCGTCGCCCTGGGCGGCTTGGACCTCGATGTCCCTGCCGGTCAGTTCGTCTGTCTCCTCGGTCGGTCCGGCTGTGGCAAGAGCACGCTGCTCAACCTGCTCGCCGGGCTGGACGAGCCGTCCACCGGCACCGTCGACCTCGGTGGCCATCGCATCTCCATGATGTTCCAGGACGCGACGTTGTTCCCGTGGCTGACGGTCGGAGGAAACATCTCCCTCGCCCTGAAACTCGCCGATGTCCCGCGGGCAGCTCGCGCTGCCCGCGTCGCCGAGCTGCTCGAGCTGGTGCGGCTCGGCGGGCTGGAGCGCAAACGACCGCACGAGCTGTCCGGCGGCATGCGCCAGCGCGTCGCCCTCGCCCGAGCGCTGGCCCAGGACGCGTCCGTGCTGCTGATGGACGAGCCGTTCGGGGCGCTGGACGCGCTCACCCGTGACGTCCTGCACGACGAGATCGAGCGGATCTGGCGCGAGCGCGACCTGACCGTCGTGTTCGTCACGCACAACGTCCGCGAAGCGGTTCGGCTCGGCGACCGGGTCATCCTGATGGCACCGGCACCTGGGCGGGTCGACGTGGACGTCGTGATCGACATTCCGCGCCCGCGCCGGATCGACTCCCCCGAGGTAAGCGAACGGGCACGCTGGCTCACCGATCGTCTCCAGACTCAAGCGACCGGAGGCGACGCATGAGCACGGGACCGCCCCTCGTGGAGGCTGCCCCCGGCGTCGATCGGGCGCAGCGCTTTCCCAGCTTCAACCTGTGGACGCGGCCGTGGCCGAAACTGGCCGCCCTCGCGATCGCCGTGGCGATCTGGCAGTTCGTTGCGTGGTCGGACTTCAAGCCGGACTATGTCCTGCCCGATCCCGCGACGGTAGGCAGGGAGCTGGCTGATCAGATCGCAGGAGCCGAGCTCTGGCGGGCCATTGGCACCACCATGCGCCGTGCTGCCACCGGCTTCACCCTCTCGATCGTCATCGGGACAGCAGTGGGTCTTGCCGTTGTGCGGGTACGTGTCCTTCGTGTCGCCGTTGGAGCACTGATCACGGGGCTTCAGACCATGCCGTCTATTGCGTGGTTCCCCTTCGCGATCCTGCTGTTCCAGATCAGCGAGGAGGCCATCCTCTTCGTCGTGGTCCTTGGTGCAGCGCCGTCGATCGCGAACGGTTTGATCTCCGGCGTCGACCACCTGTCCCCCCAGTTGCTACGCGCTGCCCGGGTGCTGGGAGCACGGGGTGTCACGTTGTATACCTCGGTGGTCATGCCCGCAGCGCTACCTGCGTACCTCGCCGGTCTGAAACAGGGATGGGCATTCGCGTGGCGCAGCCTGATGGCCGGCGAGCTGCTGGTCATCATCGCGCAGAAACCGGCGCTCGGCACTGACCTGCATTTCGCCAGAGAGTTCGCCGATGCACCCCGGCTGATCGCCGTCATGATCGTGATCTTGGTCATCGGCATGGTTGTCGACGGCGTCTTCAGTGCAATCGCCAACGGGGTCCGGCGACGCCGAGGACTGGGCGCGCTGCGGCTGTAGGGGCGGGCCGCCGCTGTGCCGCTTCGATGGTGGTTGGATGCCGTCGTGCACGTCACCGCCCGCGCCGACTACGCCGTGCGTGCCGTGATCGAACTGGCGGCGCGGCTGCCGGGCTCAGCCACGCGCCAGCAGATCGCCGAGTCCCAGGACATCCCGGGAAAGTTCCTGGAGGCGATCCTCGGTGACCTGCGGCGGGCCGGCCTGCTCGACGCCCAGCGCGGGGCGGCTGGCGGATACCGGCTGGTCCGAGAACCACCACAGATCCGGCTGGCCGACGTGATCCGCGCGGCCGAGGGGCCGCTCGCCGCGGTTCGCGGACGTCCGCCCGAGGACACGTCCTACCCGGGGCCGGCGGCGCCGCTGACCGATGTCTGGGTGGCGGTTCGGGCCAGCCTGCGCGACGTGCTGGAGGAGACCACGGTGGCCGACGTGCTGGCCGACCGACTGCCCGCCCACGTGCGAGCGCTCGCGGACCGTCCCGACTCCTGGGTGCGCCGTTAGCTTCCCGGCGCTGGGTGCCTACTCGCGGAAGTCGCCGGCGGCGACACGAAGGGCGCGGAGGATGTCGAAGAGGGCGGTGCGCTCGTCGTCGTCGAGGGCGGCCATGCCGAAGTCGGCATCCATGAGCTCGCCGGTCACCTTGTCGACGACCTCGCGGCCCCGCGCCGTCAGCCGCGCCAGAGTTCCGCGGCCGTCGCGTGGATTGGGCTCACGGGTGACGAAGCCGGCCTTCTCGAGCCGCTGGATGGTGTTGGTGACGCTGGTCGGGTGCACCATGAGCCGCTCGCCGATCTTGGCCATGGGCAGTGCGCCGGCGCGGCTGAAGGTCAAGAGCACCAGCGCCTCGTACCGCGCGAACGTCAGGCCGTACGGCCGGCAGATCCGGTCGAACTCCGCCAGCAACAGCTGCTGCACGCGCATGACCGAAGTCGCCGCCGCCATGGCGTCGGACGGCCCGAACCGTTCACGCCAGATCTGCGCTGCGCGGCGGATCGGGTCGAAGCCGAGGTCGAGCGGCTCGGGCACGGAGCGACTCACCGGCGCCGAGCGGTGATCGGGCCCGGCCGGCGCGGGTGGTCAGCGCGCCGCCGCCGCAGGCGGGTCACCGGTGGCGGGTTGTCAGAGTCCGCGTCGCCACCGAGGCCCATCATCTGGCGACGGCGTCGGTGGATCGCCAGGGCAATCGTCTGCGGATCCGGCACGAAGTGGATGTCACGCAGCCCCTGCTCCTGAGCAGCATTCTCCAAGACGACGTGCCCGGCGGCGAACGGGCGCAGGAACCACGGGCGGACGACGGTGATGTCGAGCACCCGGACGATCTCCATCTCGGCCTCGTTGAGTGTGAACACGCCCCAAACCCGGAAGACCCGGGAATCGGTGATGACGAACCGGTCCCGGCTGATCAGCAGGGAGCGGTAGAACGCGAAAAGCAGGATGCCGAGCACGATCGCGATCGCGATCCACGCCGAGTCGGCCGAGACGAAGGGCAGCCACCGCACCGCGAGGACCAGACCGACCAGGCCGATCGCGATCGGCACTCCGTACAAGATGCGACTGTGCTTGACCTCGGCGATCACCCGCTCGCCGGGGACCAGCTTGCGGGCCACCATCCGGTGCCCGAACCAGCCCTTGATCCGCCACCAGAAGAGGCGGACCAAGCCGTCCTCGGCGATCCGGTCCAGCCAGCGCACAGACCGGTCGGCCAATCCAGCCAGGACTTCGCGCGGGTTACGCATGGCGACGCACGCCCCGCTAGAACAGCTCGGTGAAGAACGTGATGAGCGCTTCGAAACCGTCGGCCAGTGCAGAGAACGCGCCGCCGACAGCGTCGGCCGCACTGCTCGGAGCCGTCAGCAGGTAGTACGCCGCGAAGGCGATAACCAAGATGGTCAGCACCTTCTTCACCACTGAGACGTCCTCTCCGGTTTCCGGATCACATGCATGCATTTTGGTTCTACCCGAATCGGGATGATCTGTCGCCCCGCCACGCCGCCCTGGCTCAGAGCGCAGCGAGGATCTCGTCAGCAGCAGCGTACGGGTCGATCTGCCCCGCCAGCACCTTCTCCGCCAGAGTGTCCAGTCTCGCATCACCGTGCAGGTCGCCGAACCGGCCCCGCAGCGCGGTGACGGCGATCGCCTCGATCTCGTCGCGCACCCGCCGCTGGCGACGCCGGTCGAGCTCACCACCGCGCTGCATCCAGGCCCGGTGCTTGTCGACGGCGGCCACGACTTCGTCCAGCCCTTCGCCCCTCGATGCGACCGTCTTGACGATGGGTTCTCGCCAGTCGCCGGGTGACCTTTCCGCGAGCCGGATCGCGCCGCGGAGGTCCCGGACGACCTGGTCGGCGCCGTCCCGGTCGGCCTTGTTGACCACGAATACGTCACCGACCTCGAGGATGCCGGCCTTCGCGGCCTGGATCCCGTCACCCATGCCGGGGGCCAGCAGGACGAGCGTCGTGTCGGCCAGCGCGGCAACCTCGACTTCGGACTGGCCGACCCCGACAGTCTCGACCACAACGACGTCACAGCCGGCCGAATCGAGGATCCGCAACGCCTGCGGCGTCGACCAGGCCAGGCCACCGAGGTGCCCTCGGGTCGCCATCGAACGGATGTACACGCCGCGGTCGGTCGCATGGTCCTGCATCCGCACCCGGTCGCCGAGCAGGGCTCCGCCCGAGAACGGCGACGTCGGGTCCACAGCGAGGACACCCACCCGCCGCCCGTCCGCCCGGAACGCCGTCACCAGTGCAGATGTCGTGGTCGACTTGCCGACGCCCGGCGAGCCGGTCACGCCGAGGACTGCTGCCCGACCCGCGTAGGGAGCCAGTGCCGCCATGATCTCGCGCAATGTCGGCGATTCGTCCTCCACCAGCGAGATGAGCCGCGCGACCGCCCTTGGGTCGCCGTCACGGGCACGGTCGACGAGCTCGGGGACCGACGCTGCCTGACGTCCGTCCTGGACGGCGCGACCCGACACCGGCGCCGGCTCTCAGGCTCGCGGAACCCGGACGACGAGCGCGTCGCCCTGCCCGCCGCCCCCGCACAGGGCGGCCACGCCCGTGCCTCCACCGCGCCGCTGGAGCTCCAGGGCCACGTGGAGCACCAGCCGGGCACCGGACATGCCGATCGGGTGACCTACTGCGATGGCACCGCCGTTGACGTTGACCCGGTCCTCGTCCAGACCGAGCTCGCGAGTGCTCGCGATGCCGACGGCGGCGAAGGCCTCGTTGATCTCCACCAGGTCGAGATCGGCCGGCTGGATGCCGTCCTTTGCGCAGGCTGCGCGGATGGCGGCCGCGGGCTGGCTCTGCAGCGAGGAGTCCGGCCCGGCGACCACCCCGTGCGCGCCGATCTCGGCCAGCCACGACAGGCCGAGCTCTTCGGCCCTCTCCCTGCTCATCACCACGACCGCGCAGGCGCCGTCGGAGATCTGGGACGCCGATCCCGCCGTGATCGTGCCGTCGACGTGGAAGGCCGGCCGGAGCCGCGACAGCGACTCCGCAGTGGTGTCCGCCCGGATGCCTTCGTCCTCCTTGAACACCACCGGCTCGCCCTTGCGCTGCGGTATCTCCACCGGCACGACCTCGTCGTCGAAGACGCCGTTCTTCCAGGCCTCGGCGGCACGCTGGTGCGAACGCGCACTGAACGCGTCCTGCTCCTCTCGGGAGAGACGCAGACCGCCGGTGTTGCGTGCCTCGGTCAAGGCTCCCATCGCCTGGTCGGTGAAGATGTCCCACAAGCCGTCGTAGGCCATGTGGTCGCGGACCGTCACGTCGCCGTACTTGTATCCCTCACGCGAGCCCATGAGGAGGTGCGGCGCTGCAGTCATGGACTCCATGCCGCCCGCGACGACGATCCCGAACTCGCCGGCCCGGATGAGTTGATCGGCCAGCGCGATCGCGTCGAGCCCGGACAGGCACACCTTGTTGATCGTCAGGGCAGGCACGGTCATCGGGATGCCGGCCTTCACGGCCGCCTGTCGCGCGGGAATCTGACCCGCGCCTGCCTGCAACACCTGACCCATGATCACGTACTGGACCTGCTCGGGTGCGACGCCGGCCTTCCGCAGTGCACCGGTGATCGCCACACCGCCCAGGTCGGAGGCGGAGAATCCCTTCAGCGAACCCTGCAGCCGTCCGATCGGGGTGCGGGCTCCCGCGACGATGACCGCCATGGCGTCCTCCTCGACTCGACGCTCGTCACGATACGACCCGTGCAAGAGTGACGGGATGAAGGTGTACACACGACGAGGCGACGACGGGACGACGGGCCTGCTCTATGGCGGGCGGGTGCCGAAGGACTCCGCCGCGCCTACGGCGTACGGATCGGTCGACGAAGCGCAGGCCTTCGTCGGGCTCGCCCGTTCCGGGGTGGAGCCGGGCAGCGAACTCGACACCATGCTGATCGGTATCGAGCGCGATCTCTGGGTGCTCATGGCCGACATCGCCCTCAATCCCGAACGCCGCGATCGCGGCAAGCCGGGCCAGACCCTGGTCACGGCCGAGATGGTGACCGCGCTCGAGCACGTCATCGACGACGTCTCCGCCCTGTTCGAACCGCCGAAGGACTTCGCCGTTCCCGGTGAGAACCCTGTCTCCGCGACCCTTGACGTCGCCCGGACCGTCGTGCGGCGGGCCGAGCGCGAGGTCCTGTCGGCCGCGGCCGAAGGCTCCCACGTCGTCGCGTACCTGAACCGGTGTTCGGACCTGCTGTGGACGCTGGCCCGCTGGCAGGAGGGCCGCACGCTGCTGGCCAAGGAGGCCTGAGTCACCGCGACGCGAGCGGTGGTTCGACGAGTTCGACGAGGACGCCTCCGGCGTCCCTGGGGTGGATGAAGTTCACCCGGCAGCCACCGGTCCCGGGCCGGGCCTGGTCGTAGAGCAGCTCGACACCGCGGTCGCGCAGCGCTGCCGACGCCGCGTCGATGTCGTCCACCCGGTACGCGAGCTGCTGGATGCCCGGACCGGAACGCTCGAGGAACCGCCCGATGGGTGAGTCGGGACGGAGCGGTGCGAGTAGCTGGATCTGCGTGGCCGCCATGTCGTCACTCACCTGGAGCATGGCCTCCCGCACGCCCTGTTCCTCGTTGACCTCCTCGTGGACGACCCGGAGGCCGAACGTCCGCTCGTACCACGCGATGGCGTCGTCGAGATCGGCGACGGCGATGCCGACGTGGTCGACGGCGGAGAACAGTTCGGCCATGTCGACAGCGTAGGCAAGATCTCGCCCTGCGCCGCTGTCGGCAACGGGGCAAAGTCGGAGTACTCTGCCTAGCGCCTCCAGGAAGGCTTGGCGTCCGTAACGGGGAGACACGAGCAGCGCACCTCGAGGCCATCAGCACGTTCGGCAAACGTGTGGCGGATCCGTGACGGAGCCGCCACCCCCGACGAGGGAGATCATGGACGAGGCACGGGACACGATGACATTACGAGAGACGGCCGAGGACGGGCTGTCTATCTTCGACGGCTCGCCCACCGGCGGGTTCACGATGGTGATGCGCGGCTTCGACCGGGTGCAGGTCGAGCAGCACGTCCGCACGCTCGAGGCCGCGCTGGCCCAGCAGCGCGCCCGCACGCAGGAGCTCGACAAGCAGATCGTCCGGCTGCGCCAAGAGCTCGCCGAGGCCACGACCTCGCTGCGAGAGGTCGATCAGCCTTCTTACTCGGGTCTGGGTGCGCGGATCGAGCACCTGCTCCGGCTGGCCGAGGAGCAGGCCTCCGAGCTGGTCGGTCAAGCCGAGGCGGAGGCCGGCGAGGTGCGGGCCGAGGCCCAGGTCGACGCCCGCGAGATGCGCGCCGCCGCGGAGAACGCCGCCGAGGAGATGCGGTCCACGGCGAAGCGCCAGGCAGACGAACTGATCGGTGAGGCCGGAGCCGAGGCCGAAGAGGCGCGCTCGGCCGCCAAGCGCGAGGCCACCAACCTGGTCGATAGCGCTGAGCGCGAGGCCGCCAAGGTACGGGCCGCGATCGAGCACGACGCCGCAGAGAAGCGGGCCACCGCCGAGCGCGATCTCACCCGGTTCAAGACGCTCGCCGAGCGCGAGGTCACCGAGCTGCGTGCCACGGCTCGCCGCGAGGTCGAGGAGCTGCGAGGCACGGCGAAGCGCGACATCGAGCAGATGCGCGCCGAGGCCGGCGCACGCCTGGAAGAGGTCCGCAGCCGAGCCGACAAGGAGCTCACCGAGCTCGAGCTCGCTCTCGCCGCCAAGCGCGAGCAAGCCGAGCGTGAGGACAGCGAGCGCCATGAGGCCGCTGTCACAGAGACCCAGAAGCTCGTCAGCGAGGCCGAGGCGCGGGCCGCCGACGCCGACGCCCGCGCGAAGTCGGCCCACGACCGGGCCGAGCAGGTTCGCCGCGAGGCGGACGAGCAGGCCAAGGCCCTGGTCTCGGGCGCCAAGCGCAATGCCGAACAGCTCATGTCCGAGGCCAAGGCCCACGCCGACACGACACTCGGCGAGGCAAAGTCCGAGGTGTCGCGGATCCAGGCCACCGCGAGGCGCGAGGTGGCCGAACTGAACCGGCAGCGCGACAGCATCACCGGGCACCTGACCCAGCTGCGCAACCTGCTCGGTGGCATGACCGTGCCGGACTCCCCGCCCGCCGTCGAGGCCGGCCAGAAGGCGGACGACGAGGACGTCATCGACGGCGAGGTCGTGGAGGACGCTCCCGCCGCGGCCGAGAAGAAGTAGGGCAGCACGACGTCATTGCGCCGGCGGGAAGCCCGTCGGCGCACGGCGTTCCGGCTAGACGTGCCGGAGCACGTCCCGAAGGACGCTGGCGACGGCGTCGGGGTTCTCCACCGCGGACAGGTGACCGGCGCGGGGGATCACGTAGACCGGTGCCTGCGGTGCGAAGGCGGCCGCCATCGCCAGCGCGTCGTCGTGGGTCGTCAACGTGTCCTCCTCCCCCACGACCACGAAGCCCGGGATGTGGGCATCGGCGAGCGTCCGAAACGAGCTCGGCCGCGCCGCCATGGCTCGCTGCGCCCACGCCACGCCCTGCGGATCCATGGCCTCGATCCAGCGCGCGACCATCTCGACAACCTGCGGCCGGTCCCGCTGCGTCGTCTCGCCCAGCAGGCTCTCGAGCATCGGCTGCAGGGCGCTCGGACCTTCGTCGAGGACCGCTCGGGCCATCCGCTCGCGGTTCTCGCGGGCCTGCGGTGCGTCGGCGGCGGCCTTGGTGTCCATCAGGACCACGGCCCCGATCCGCTGGGGGTGCCGGCGAAGCATGGCCATGGCGACATAGCCGCCCATCGACAACCCAGCGAGCACGACCCGGTCGAGCTCAAGGCGGCCGAGGAGCGCGGCGACGTCGTCAGCCATCAGGTCGAGCGAGGGCTCGTCGTCGCCGAGGACCGATCCCCCGAACCCACGAAGGTCGGGGCTGATGACGTGATGCTGTTCGGCCAGCCGGGTCGCGACGGCGTCGTACATCGCGCTCGTCACCGGGAACGCGTGGAGGAGCACGACCGGTGTGCCCGTACGGTCTCCGCCGTGTTCGGCATAGGCAAGGTCGACGGTCACGGACGCGAGGGTAGTGCGACGGTCAGCGGGGGCCGCGGCGGTCCCGGTTCCGCCAGCACGTCGCATGCCAGTGCCGTCGCTCCCCCGCTCCCCCACCGGA
>JBKPCP010000096.1:0-17326 GCA_046727475.1 Actinomycetota bacterium
GTGGAAGTGGCCGTGAGGTGTCACCACGGTGAAGATGCCGCGACCGGGACCTTCACTGCTCGTCCTCGCCGCCTCGTCCCAGCACCGGGACCTGCGGGCCGTGCCAGGCGCGGTAGTCCGTCAGCGGCGAGGCCGCTGCCCTTGGTTACTGGCTCGCATTCATCACATTCGGGCCGACCGCGCCCTTAGGCCGATCGCGATGCCCAGCCCACAGCAGCACTCCGCTCAAGGCGGACATTGACCATGCCGAGGTCCCGAGAGTCACGCCGGCGACATATCCCGCCACTGGCATCACACCTGCGAACAGGCCGGCCCGGTCGGCGCCGAGCGCCACGACTCCGCCGTACCAGAGCAGAAACGCGACCGCCGTGCTGAACACGGCCATGTAGAGCAGCGCGAGCGCTTCGGTGGCAGTCGGTACCTGCAGCGCCGCACCCGACTCGATGACGGCCGCAGCCGCGAGCATGGGGACGGCGACCAGGCAGACGGCGGCCGACAGCTGCCGCGGCGTGATCTCCCTCAGCAGCGGAACGGCAAGGAGCGTGAACGCCACCTCGCAGAGGAGAGCTGGGGATGACCCAGCCGGGGGCGTTCAATCACCTGCGGGTGCTCCGGGAGGTCGGGCTGGTGCGCGACCGCAAGGCAGGCAAGCAGCGCCTGTACGGCCTTGACACCCGCGGGCTGCGGCCGGTCCACGAGTGGACCGGCGGGTTCGAGCGGTTCTGGAAAGAGAGCTTCGACCGGCTGGACGCATACGTGCAGGACCTCAAGCAGACACAACAGGAGGAATGAGCGATGGCAGGGGCAAGGCAGGAAACGCGGGCGGAGTCGGCGACGGCCGACCGCGAGATCGTCATTTCCCGGATCATCGACGCGCGGCTAGTCCGATGTGAACGACACGGCGGCTGCTGCGCGCGCGCCGTTTTCGACGCCACTTCGCGGTTCCACAACCCCGCTCACGCGGCCAAATGGTCCAGCCCCGGCACCGATACCGCCTACGACGGCGTCCGAGTCCTCGTCCTTCGCGGGCTCGAGCGACGGCACTCGCGCACGGAGACCTGACATCCAGTGCGCGATGCCCAGGGGTGTCCACACTGGCTGGGGCTTCCAAGCCGGCACGCCGCGCCCCGCGGGGCCGCAGTCACGAGCGGCGATACCCACGGGCCACGTTGTGGCCTGGGTGTATCCGCTGGCGGGCAAGTGCATTTCCGGGCGGTTGACGTCCGGAGTGCGCTCTCAATCGGATCCCTTCCCTGGGCCGATGTATCGATAGAGAGCGTGGGCAACGCAGACGGGCTTTGGTGCGGCGTCGCACTCGACGGTGGCCGCGAGGGTGGTCTGGAACCCTGCCGGGACGGGCTCGACCCGCTCGACCGTGGCGGTGAGCCGCACGTGGGAGCCGACCGGCGCCGGGGCGGGGAAGCGCACCTTGTCGAGCCCGTAGTTGATCGCCTGGCTCACGCCGTCGACGTTCAGCAGGTCGTCGAGCAGTGCGGGGATGACCGCGAGCGTGAGGTAGCCGTGCGCGATCGTTCGACCGAACGGGCCGGCCGCGGCCCGCGCCGGGTCGACGTGGATCCACTGATGGTCACCGGTAGCGTCAGCGAACCGGTCCACCTGGTCCTGGCTGATCTCGTGCCACGTGCCTGGCCCGAGCGTGGCGCCTTCCAGATCGGGAAGATCCGCGATGGTCACGGTACGCATGGGATTCCTGTTCTGCTCGCGGGTGAAGACGAGAGGAAGTCAGCGACGAGCACGGCCGATTCGGTCGGCCGCTCCAGCAGGAACAGATGACCGCCACCGTCGACGATGTGCAGCCGCGCGCCCGGGATGCGGCTGGCCAGGATGCGGGCGTTGACCAGCGGGACGATCGGGTCGTCATCACCAGCGAGCACCAGCGTCGGCTGACGCAACCCGTGCAGCCACGGCAGACTCGTCCATCCACCGACCGCGAAGAGCTGGCCGAGATAACCGCGCACCGAGGGCCGTTCCACGAACGGCCCAATCGAGCCGTGCAGCAAGGCATCCGGGTCCTGCCGGGCCAGGCCGCCATAGATGCGGCCCGCGACCTGCCGGAAGTAGTCGGGCTGGTAATAGCGCCGTGGCGTGGCCAGCGACAACAGCACCCATGGCGATCCTGGTACGCCACCCAGTCCCGGTCCCGTGGCGGCCAGGACGAGGCGCCGCACCGCATGTGGTGCCTGATGGGCCAGTTGCTGGGCGACTACACCGCCAAGAGACGTGCCGAGCACATCGACGCCGTCGTACCCGAGAGCCTCGACCATGCGGTGCACCGTGCCGGCGACGCCACGCATGCGACGCGGCCACGTGTACGGCGTGGACTGTCCGACCCCCGGCATGTCGAAGCTGATCACCTGCCGTCCACGCGACGCGACCTCTCGCTCGAACGGCACGCCGAAGTCGAGGCTCGCCCCCAGACCGGTGATCACCAGCAGCGGTGGCCCCGACCCTCGGACGGACGTGCGCAGTCGCACGCCGTCGACATCGACGAACCGGATCGCGGCCGACCTACGTGAACGCGCCCACACCCGTGATGTCCCTTCCGACGATCAGGGTCTGGATCGTCTCGGTGCCTTCGAAGGTGTGAATCGCCTCGATGTCGGCCATGTGCCGCATGATGTGGAAATCCAGCAGGATGCCATTGCCGCCGAGCAGGTCCCGCGCCTCGGCGATGACCTGGCGAGCCTTCCGGGTGTTGTTCATCTTCGCGAGCGCCGCGATCGTGTCGGTCATCCGGCCTTCCTCGATGAGCCGGGCCAGCCGCAGGCAATAGAGCTGCATGGAGCAGACCTCTGCGAGCATCTTCACCAGCCGATCCTGCACGATCTGGAAGCTCACGAGTGTCTTGCCGAACTGATGCCGCTGTCGGCAGTACGCGACCGCGATCTCGTACGCAGCGGTGGCGTGGCCCAGTGCCGCCCAGGCCACCGAGTTACGGGTCCCTGCCAGCACCCGTCCGGTGTCCTTGAAGCTCCGTGCGCCCGGGAGCCGGGCTTCCTCGAGAATGCGTACGTCGGTCAACGCGATCTGTGCCTGCCACACCGCACGCAGCGACCCCTTGCCTTCGATCCGCGCCGCGTCGTACCCGGGAGCACCCTTCTCGACGAGGAATCCCTTGACCTGACCGTCCTCGGTGTCGCGTGCCCAGACCACGACGACGTCGGCGATGGTGCCGTTGCCGATCCATTTCTTCGTGCCGTTGAGCACCCACCCGTCGCCGTCCCGTCGAGCGGACGTCTCCAGCGAGACGGAGTCCGATCCGTGCAGGGGCTCGGTAAGAGCGAATGCACCGATCGTCTCGAGCCGGGCCATATCGGGCAGCCAACGCTGCTTCTGCTCCTCCGAGCCGAGCATGGCGATCGACTGCATCGCCAGGCCGGCCTGGACGCCGAGGAACGTGCCGAGGCTGCCGTCGCCCCGGTTGACCTCCATGTGCACGAGGCCGCACGCGATCGGGCTCATGGGTGGGCAGCCGTACCCCTCGATGCCGTCCCCGATGATTCCGAGCTTGGCCAGGGCCTCGATCAGCGGCCACGGGAAATCCGCCCGTTCCCAGTGGTCGTTGATGACCGGCAGCACCTCGTCGTCGACGAAGTCGCGGGTGCGCCGCCAGTAGCTCACCTCCTCCGGACTCAGCTGGTCGGCGATCCGGAAGTAGTCCGTGCCGAGTGAACGGCCGATACCTTCGTCCATCGCGTCTCCCTCAGCGGTCGAGGACGTATGTGCCAGGCGCGTCGACCAGCGGCCGCCGGCGCCGGTCACCCAGCCGGCTGGGTGACCGCTTCTGTGCTCCGCAGCGCTCGGCCAGCCAGGCGACGACGTCCGGCCACCAGCTGCCGTCCCGGGTCTCGGCGCCCTTCAGCCAAGTGTCCGGGTCCGCGGCGTTGTCCGGATTCAGCCGGTAGCCGGCCTTCGGCTTGCCCGGCGGGTTGACCAGCGCCGCGATATGACCACTCGTGGACAGGACGAACCTGCTCTCGCCCCCCAACAGCTGGGTGGCGCGGTAGCAGTTCTGCCACGGGGTCAGATGGTCGGCGATCCCGGCAACGACGTAGGTGTCGACATCGACCTGGGACAGGTCGACAGGGACGCCGCGCACCGTCATCGCAGCCGGTCTGACGAGCCGGTTGTCCATCGCCAGGTCGACGAAATCGGCGTGCAGCGCAGCGCTCATCCGCGTCGTGTCGGCGTTCCAGAACAGGATGTCGAACGCCTGTGGCTTCCGGCCCAGCAGGTAGTTGTTGACCCAGTAGTGCCAGACCAGGTCGCCGGGACGCAGCCAGGCGAACACCTCCGCCAGGGCTCGTCCGTCCAAGTATCCCTGGCGTCGGGATTTCGCCTTGGCCGCGCCTGCGAGGCGTCTGTCGACCAGAGCGCGTGAAACGCCGGCGTCGGCGAAGTCGAGCACGGTAACGCCGAGGCCGAGCGCCGCCAGCCTGGTCTGCTGTCCTGTGCCGGCGAGGTAGGCGGCGGCGAGACTCGCGATGATGCCGCCAGAGCAGAAGCCGAACACGACGGCGCGATCGATTGCGCAGATCCGTTGGACCTCGTCGAGCGCGTCGAGCACGGCCTGCACGTACGTGTCCATCCCCCAGCCGGCGTGTCGTGCGTCCGGATTGCGCCAGGAGATGACGAACACCTGCTGGCCGTTCTGGACGAGGTGCTCCACCAGGCTGCGGCCGGGCGCCAGGTCGAGTGCGTAGTATTTGTTGATCGTCGGGGGTGCGATCAGCAGGGGCACCTCGCGTACGTGGTCGGTCTGCCGCCGGTACTGGATCAGTTCCAACTGCTCGGTGCGGAGGACAACAGCACCCGGTGTCATCGCGATGTTGCGGCCCACCTGGAAGGACGCGGAGTCGACCATCTGCGGCACCCGCGGCGCCGAGGCAAGGTCGCGCACCAGGCTTGACCCGCCGCGCAGCAGGCTCAGCCCGGCGGTGTCGATGACCGCCTTCGCCGACGCCGGGTTCACCACCGGCATGTTGCTGGGCGACAACGCCTCGACGATGTTGTCGACGAGGAAGCGCACCCGCTGCTCGTCACGCCAATGCAGGCCGGCGTCAGCGACGAGCCGCCCGGCGGTCTCCCCGGTGGCCAGGTAGACCTGCACCAAGCGGCGCAGGATCGGGTTCTCGGCCCACGCCGGGTCGGTGAACCGGCGGTCCTGCGGCGGCGGCGCGAGAGTCGATGTGCCGGCACCGACCTTGGCAAACTCTCCGACCAGATCGCGCAGCCGCCTGCCGGTCGTGCGCGGACGCCGGGCGAGGGCTGCGGCGAACCGGGCCGTCGAGGTGTTGGGGACGAACCTACGCAGCGGGCCCAGGGCGGCGTCGATGAGCAGGGCGTCCAACGGGGCGGCCTGATCGGCGACCTCGTCTGGCCCGGGGGCCGCAGGTGTGACGTCACCGTGGGTGGCCGACGATGGCGAGCTCATCCGTCGTGCTCGTCGTCCGGCGGGATGATCGCACGCTTGAGGATCTTGCCGGTGGGGCCCTTCGGCAGTGCGTCGACGATCCACACCTTGCGGGGGTACTTGTACGCCGCGAGTTGTCCCTTGACGTGCTCGCGGAGTTGGTCGGGAGTCACGTAGGAGTCGACCTTGAGCGCCACGGCGGCGGCCACCTCCTCACCGAGGTGCGGGTGCGGCACGCCGATGACTGCGGCCTCGGCCACGGCTGGGTGCTCGTACAGGACCTCCTCGATCTCCCGCGGGTACACGTTGAAGCCACCGCGGATGATCAGGTCCTTCTTCCGGTCGACGATGGCGAAATAGCCGTCCTCGTCGACCCGGCCCATGTCGCCGCTGCGGAACCACCCGTCGGGGATCGCCGCGGCCGTCTCCTCCGGGCGTTGCCAGTAACCCTTCATGACGTTGTGACCGCGGATCACGATCTCGCCGACCGCACCCGGTTGGACCTCGTGGCCCTGTTCGTCGACGACACGCATCTCCACGCCGCGGATGGGGGTTCCGATCGAGCCGGGCTTGCGTTCCCGATCCGGGTGGTTGAACGATGCCACCGGTGACGTCTCGGACAGGCCGTAACCCTCCAACACCTTGCATCCGAACGCCCGCTCGAAGCCGCGCAGCACCTCGACCGGCATCGCGGCTCCGCCGGACACGCAGACTCGCAGCGCGGACACGTCGTACGCCGCCTTGTCCGGCTGGGCGAGCAGCGCGCCGTACATTGTCGGCACACCCGCGAAGACCGTCGCCCGGTGCCCGGCCAGGATCGCCAGCGCCTGGCCCGGATCGAATCGAGGCAGGAGCGTCAGGCACGCGCCCGACCTCACCGCCGCGTTGAGCGTGCACGTCTGCCCGAACGAATGGAACAGCGGCAGCCCACCGAAGATCACATCATCGGGTGTCAGCTGAAGCAGGTCGGCGCAGAACACGTCCACGTTTCGCATGAGGTTGGCGTGTGTCAGCTCGGCGCCCTTCGGCTGCCCTGTCGTGCCCGAGGTGTAGAGGATCACGGCCGTGTCGTCGTCGTCCCGGTCGGCGACGTCAGGCTGTGGACTCGTTCCGGCGAGAACGTCGGAGAAGGTCGCCTGGTCCACGGCGATCACCTCGGCGGCCTGGTTCTGCGCGCCTTTGCCCGCCTCGTCCAGGACACCGTGCGAGGCGAAGATCAGCCTCGCGCCGGAGTCGTCGAGGTAGTAGGCGACCTCGCGCGCCTTCAACAAAGGGTTCATCGGGACGATCACGCCGCCGGCCCGCAGCACGCCGTAGTAGACACTCGCGAAGACCGGCAGGTTCGGCAACATGATCGCGACCCGGTCACCCGGCTTGACACCACGGTCCTGGACTACGCCGGCGACCCGGGCGCTGGCATGGTCGAGCTCGCCGAACGTGATCGTCGCATCACCGACGCGTACCGCGACGCGGTCGGGGTGCGCGGTCGTGGTCATCACGAGGTTCGACGCAAGGTTCATCGCTGCATCGTCGGCCACATGACCGGCGGCGGTCGATGTCCGGCGGCATCGGATTGACCGCCGATGAGTTGTGCGTGAGCACAACAGTGCATCCCGGGGCCTATGCTGCGGTCATGAGCCGGCTCAGGGCTGCTGACGAGCCGAGCGTGCGGACGCTCAGCCGCCGGCTACTGACCATGGTGGACGATCTGGCTCGCGAGCTCGCCGATCGCATCCGCCGCGCGGAGGGCCATTACCGTCGTGCGGACGGGGTGCCGGCCGACGACCTGTGGGAGTCCTGCCGCAACAACCTCAGACACATCCTGACCCAGCTCGCCGGAGATGCTCCACTCGACGTCGAGGCCGCCCGAGCTACCGGGCAACGTCGGGCGGAGCAGGGCGTCCCGCTGCCGGCGATCCTGCATGCCTACCGGATCGGCGGCCGGTACGTCTGGGACACACTCGTCGCACATGCCGAGGACAACGACGCCGCCCGAGAGGCGCTGTTTCGAACGGCGGGGGACGTCTGGACGATCATCGATGACTACTCGGAAGCACTGATCGAGGCATACCGGGAGACGATCGCTGATCAGGCCGGCCACAACCTGCAGGTTCGTAACGCCGTGCTCACCAGCCTGCTCGACGGGAGTCTGGGCGACGGCTCGCGCGTGTGGGAATGCGCCGCGATGCTGAACCTGCCGCACCAGGGCACCTTCGTCGTCGTCGCTGCCGAAACCCTGCGGGCCGGTAACGAGGCGTTGCCTGGCGTGGAGATCGCATTGCGGCGACATGACGTTGCGTCGGCCTGGCGGCTAGAGACCGCGCGTCAGGTCGGGGTGGTTGCCGTTCGTGCACCGACGGCCGTCACGAAGATCTGTGAGCAGATCGCTCCGCTGGCTCGCGGGCGGGTCGGCGTGAGCGAGACCTACACCCACCTCGACCAGTCCGCCGCGGCGCTCCGCCAGGCTCAGGTCGCATGCGCGGCGGCGACGCCCGGGACACCCGAGCTTCTCCGTTATGAACAGCATCCGACCGCCGTCCTGCTGGCGAGCGTCCCCGAGTTGGCACGCAACATTGCCAACGCGATCCTCGGGCCGGTCCTCGCGCTTCCGGCGGCCGACCGCAAGGGCTTGCTGGACACCATGCGGGCATGGTTCGCCGAACACGGGTCGGCCTCGGCCACGGCGGCGCGGATGCACATGCACCGCAACACAGTGCACTATCGGCTGCGAAGGGTGGAGACCCTGACCGGTCGAGACTTCACCAAGCCGACCGACGTCGGCGAGCTCCACCTCGCGCTCGAGAGCATCCGCATTCTCGGGCTCGCGCGACGAGACAACACCGTCACTCCGCCGCATGAGCGGCAGGCAAGTAAGAGCCGGACCGACGCCATGCGCACGTCAGCGGTCGGCTGAGGGGCGCCCCGCGCCAGACCATTGCCGCAGGGCGACCCTCAGCCATACCCCTAGAAGCAGGGGCCGGAGAAGTCGTACGCCTCCACGGCCTCGCTCGCGAAGAACTCCTCGACGACGCTCACACCGGTCGGAGCCGCCTCGTCCACCTTGGAGATGACGCTCTGCCGGAACGCCGCCTCGCCAGGCTCACCGGCGTAGTTGCCCGCAGCCTCGGGCAGCATGCCCTCGTAGTCGACAGTCTCGAGACCCTTGACCGCCTCGAGCAGGCCCGCGCGGGTGAGGTCGCCGTTGTCGACCGCGGCCTCGAGCGCTGCCTTCATCGGGTACGACCAAATCCAGCCGGCGGTGTGCCCGTCGCTCGGCGTCACCTCCCCGAGCGCCTCCCGCATCGCCTCGTGGCCCGGAGTGTCCCCACCGAACGGGGCCCACGGTCCGGACTGGAAGTACGCCGCCTTGAGCGCCGGGGCCGCCGGGCTCTCCAGCAGCGCCGGGTTCCATGTCGGGCTGGTGCCCACGAACGTGCCGCGGAAACCACCAGCGGCCGTCTGCCCGATGATCGCCGCGGCGTCCCCCGGGCCCGTGGTCACGAACACCACGTCAGGCTGCTGGGTGAGGATCGCCTCGATGGCGCTGCCCTGATTGGTGGTGCCCTGCCCGGTCTCCACGCCGGAGTACTCGATGCCGAGTGCCTGGGCAGCTGCATCCACACCGGCCGCAGCGTCGCCGCCGTAGTCACCGGGGTAATGAACAGCCATGACCGTCTGGGCGTCGAACTCGCGCACCGCCCAGTCGACGGAGTTCATCGCCTCGAAGCAGTAGTTTGTGCCGGACTCGAGGATCACGTCCTCGAACTCGTACGCCGACGTCCAAGCGGCCGGGGCCGCGACGACGTCGCTCGCCTTCATGTCGTCGAGAATGGCCGCCGTCGTCGGCGAGCCAAGGGTCTGCGCCAGGGCCAGGACCTCCCCCTTGATCTCCTGGTACGCCTGGTTGTGCACCTCAGGGTTGTACTTGTTGTCGCGGACGTTCGTCCTCACGTCGATGTCGTACCCGCCGATGCCGCCTTCCTCGTTGACCCGCTGCCAGAACGCCTCCTGGGCGGCGACGATGGGGACGGCGAGCGGGGCGAACGGTCCTTCGGTGAGGTCGGAGATGGTGCCGAGATAGATGCAACCGTTGTCGGCGTTGACCGCCTCGGGGCACGGATCGGACGTGACGCCGACGTCTGTCTGGACACCACCCTCGTCCTGGCTCGCATCGCTACCGTCACCCTCCACCCGGCACGCCGTCAGCGCGAAGCCCACGGCCAGCAGCACGGCGACAGTGGTCTTTCCTTGTGTGGTCATGATCGTCCTCCCAGTCAGTAGGTGAAGGGCCATGCCTTCCAATAGCTGCGGATGCGGATCCAGATGCCGAACAGTCCGCGTGGCTCGAAGATGAGGAATCCGATGATGAGCAGGCCGTACAACAGCGACTCGACCTGGAACACGTTCGGGAACTCGGTAGGCGACGAGCTCACCGCCGGCAGCAGCGACGGAAGCTCCTGGACGAGGCGTGGGAGCAGCGTGATGAACAGCGCGCCCATGATGGAACCCGAGATCGTCGCGACGCCGCCGATCAGCACCATGGCGATGAACTGCACGGACAGCAGCAGGTTGAACGAACCGGGGTCGAAGAACCCGGTCACCGTGTAAAGCAGCGCGCCTGCGCAGCCTGCGTAGAAGGACGACACGACGAACGCAAGCGCCTTTTGCTTCGTCAGCCCGACGCCCATGATCTCCGCCGCGATGTCGCGGTCGCGTACCGCGGCGAAGGCCCGGCCGACCTTGGAACGCACGAGATTCCGGGCGAGCACGGCGAAGATGACCAGCAGCGCGAGCATGAGCAGGTACATCTGCTGCATGGCGCTGAAGACCGGACCGTCCTGGTCGAGCTCGAAGCCGAACAGCGATGGCACGGCCGCCGACCGGCCGACACCCGGGCCCCCAGTGACCGCGTCCCACGTCTTGAAGATGTGCTCACCCAGGAACACGAGCCCGAGGGTGACGACGGCGAGATACAGGCCGCGCAGCCGTACGGCCAACGGCGCGACGAGCAGGCCACACAGCCCTGCCACGACACCTGCGGCGAGCAGCCAGATGGGCAGGAAAGTGATGCCGAGTCCGAGCGTGCGGCCGTCCGGGTCGCCGCTGATCACTGCGGCCGTGTAGGCGCCGACCCCGATGAAGAACGCGTGTCCGAGCGTCACCTGCCCGGCGTATCCCGTGACCAGGTTGAGCCCGATGGCGCCGATCGCCGCGGCGTATCCGACCGCCAGCAACCGCAGCCAGTCGTCGGTGACGGCGAACGGTACGAACAACGCACCGAGAACGATCAGGCGAACCCAGATCCGCTTCGGCCGAGTGTTGAACAGGCGGAGCTCCTGCGCGTACGAGGTGAACATCTCCGGTCGACCGCGCAGCGGCCTGCTTCGTCGACGTGTCGGCATGACGCCTGTGGTGCGCGGAGTCTGGCGGCTGGTGGGCAGTGTCGTGGTCATACGCGCTCGACCTCCGGTGTCCCGAACAGTCCGTACGGCCGTACGAGCAGCACGGCGAGCATCAACAGGTAGGGCGTGACCACCTGGAAGTTCGAGCCCAGCCATGGCGCGACGTCGGGCTGGTACGCCGCGACCAGGGACTGCACGAGCCCGACGCCGAGCCCGCCGACGACGGCGCCACCGATGGAGTCGATGCCACCGAGGATGATCGCCGGCAGAGCCGCGAAGGCCACGATGTAGGTCGTCTGGTCGATGCCGGAGCCCGTCCCGACGAAAGCGCCCGCGACTGCGGCCAGTCCCCCGGCCAGCGCCCAGGACAGCGCGAAGACCTTGCCGACAGACACTCCTTGTGCCATCGAGGCCTCCTGGTCCAGCGCGACCGCACGCATGGCCAGGCCATAACGGGTCAAACGGAGGAATGCGAACAGTGCCACCACGACGAGCCCGGTGACGACGAACGACGCGACGAAGCGCTGCTGGACCGCCACCCCGAGCAGCGAGACCGTCTCGAGCCCCCAGGGGTCGCCCAGTTGCCGCACGTCCGTGCCGATCAACGCGTTGACGAAGACTCGTACGACCACGTCCACACCGAGGGTGATGATGGCGATCACGAAGACCGGCTTGCCGATCATCGGGCGGATCGTCGTCCGTTCGACGGCGAGACCGAGTCCCGCCCCGATGAGCACGGCGATCGGCACCGCGAGGACGTACCCGATCTCGACGGAGAGGTAGCTCACGGCCGCGGCGCCCGCCACCATGAACGCCGGCTGGGCGAAGGAGATCACCCGGGTGGCCCGGTAGATGACGACGAACCCGAGTGCCAGCAATGCGTACACGGAGCCTGTCCCCAGCCCGCGGACGACCACCTCGACCAGTTCGCTCATCGCCGGCCTCCGTACATCGACTCGACCAGGTCGGCGAATCGCTCGGCGATGGCCGATCGCCTGACCTTCTGGGACCCGGTGAGCTCGCCGTCCTCGTGGTCGAGCTGCTTCGGCAGCATGCGGAAGGTCTTGATCTGCTCGACCGGCGCGAGCCGAGCGTTGACCGCGTCGACGATCCCGCGGATCAGCTGGTCGACCTCGGGTTTCTCGCTGAGGTCCCGATAGGTCGTGTACGGGAGCCGGCGCTGTTGCGCCCACTCGCCGACAGATTCGAACTCGATACCGACGAGGGCCGTGAGGTACGGCCTGCGGTCACCGATGACGACGGCTTCCTTGACGAACGGTGACGCCTTGAGCTGGTTCTCGATCGGTGACGGCGCGATGTTCTTGCCGCCGGCGGTGATCAGGATGTCCTTCATCCGGCCGGTGATGCGAACGAACCTGCCGTCGACCAGTTCGCCGACATCACCGGTGTGCAGCCACCCGTCGGGGTCGATAGCGTCACGGGTGGCGCCGGCGTCCTTCCAGTAGCCGCCGACGACGCCCGGATGTCGGGTCACGATCTCACCGGTCGCTTCGTCGATGCGCAGCTCCACGCCCCAGAGGGGCTCGCCCACGGTCCCCAGCCGGACGTGTCCTTGCCGGTTGGCCGTGCCGACCGCGGTCTGCTCGGTCATGCCGTAGACCTCGTGCATGGGCACGCCGATGCCCATGAAGAACTTCAGCACCTCGGGTGCGATGGGTGCCGCTCCCGAGGCCGCATAGCGGACCTTGCGCATCCCCATGCGGTCGCGCAACGCCCGGAAGAAGACCACGTACCCGATGGCGGACACGAGCCGGGTGCCGATGGTGTGCCGTCCACCCGTACGCACCAGCGTTTCGCCGATGTTGTCGGCGCGCCGCAGCCAGAACTGGCCGAGCCGTCGCTTCACCGGGCTTGCGGAATTCAGCCGGATGCGGACGCCGGCAAGGATCTTCTCCCAGATGCGCGGAACGCCGAACAGGATCGTGGGCTGGATCTCCCGAAGGTTCTGCTCGACCGTCGAGATCGACTCGGCGAAGTCGACCTGCACGCCGGCACCGGCGTTGAACCAGGTGGTGAACAGTCGTTCGGCGACATGACAGAGCGGCAGATAAGACAGGACGAGGTCCCGCCTGCCAGGCGGCGGCGATATCAGTTCCGCCCGCTCGACCAATGACGCGATCGCGAACTCGATGTTGGCGACGGAGAGCATGGCGCCCTTGGGCGCCGATGTGGTCCCGGAGGTGTAGACGAGCCCGGCAAGATCGTCGGTGCGTGCAGCGGCCATCCGCTCCTCAATGGCCCCTGGGTGCTCCTGCTGCCGATCCGCACCCACGGTGAGCAGGTCGTCCCAGGACATGAGCCACGGCTGGTCGTAGTGACCGCGTATGCCTCGGGGCTCCAGGTAGACGACCCGCTCGAGGGCGGGCAGCGCGTCAGGGTCGTCGGCGAGAATGTCGAGCACCTTGTCGACCTGTTCCTGGTCCTCGGCGACGAGCACCTTGGCGCCCGAGTTGGCCAGGATGTGACGAACCTCGGGCCACGGGTTGGTGGCGTAGAGCCCGACGGTCGCAGCACGCACGGCGACGCTTCCGAGGTCGCTGAAGACCCATTCGCGTCGGTTCTCGGCAAGCACTGCCACGCGGTCGCCGGGCACGACGCCGAGGGTGAGCAGGCCCTGGCCTACGGTGCGGACCGTGTTCCAGAATTCCGACCAGGTCACGTCCTGCCAGATGCCGTACACCTTCGCGCGCATCGCGACCCCATCCGGGCGCAACGTCGCCCGGTCACGCACACGCGTGGCAATCGTCCGTACGTCCGGCCCGCGCGACGATTCGGTACGGGGCGGGGGCATTGTCACCTCGGTCATGCCGATGCCCCCTGTCCGAGGTAGGCCTGGATGACGGCCGGATCGTGGGCCACCTCCGCGGGCGTGCCCTGCGCGAGCGGCGTACCGAAGTCGATGGCCAGCAGGCGGTCGGCAAGATCCATCACCAGACCCATGTCGTGCTCGACCATGACCATCGAGATGCCGAGCTCGTCGCGGATGTCGAGGATGAAGCGGGCCAGGTCCTGGGTCTCCTCGAGGTTCATGCCCGCGGCCGGCTCGTCCAGGAGCAGAAGCTTCGGGTCCATCGCGAGTGCGCGGCCCAGCTCGACGCGCTTCTGCACGCCATAGGGCAGCAGCCCGACCGGAAGTGTCCGCCACTGCTCGATTTCCAGGAAGTCGATGATGTGCTCGACCGCCTCACGGTGAGCGATCTCCTCGCGCCGGGCGCGACCGCGCCAGACCAGCGCGGCGAGCGGTCCATACCGCAGGTGGAGGTGCCGGCCGAGCATGAGGTTGTCGACCAGCGACAGGTTGGTGAACAGCTCGATGCCCTGGAAGGTGCGGGCAATGCCGAGCGCCGCGACGTGGTGCGGACGCCGGCCGGTGATGTCGTGGCCGTCGAAGTGCACGCTGCCCTGCTGCGGGCGGTAGACGCCGGACACCAGGTTGAACAGGGACGTCTTGCCGGCGCCATTGGGGCCGATGACGGCGAGCAGCTCCCCCGCCTCGACGGTGAACGACACACCATTGACCGCGATCACGCCGGCGAAACGCAGGGTCACGTCGCGTACGTCGAGGACCGGCGCCATCACGCGGCCCACCGCTTCCGTCGCTTGTAGTGCTTGACGTCACGGAACGACTGCGCGGCACCCTCCGGCCCGAGACCGAGGTAGAACTCGCGGATGTCGTCGTCCTGCATCAACGCGCTCGCGGGCTTGTCCATGACGATCTTGCCGGTCTCCAGGACATACCCGTGCGACGCGATGGAGAGGGCCATCGTTGCGTTCTGCTCGACGAGAAGGACCGCGGTGCCCTGCTTGTTGATCTCGACGATCAGATCCCTGATCTGCTGAACCAACAACGGCGCGAGGCCGAGGCTCGGCTCGTCCAGAAGCAGGTAACGCGGCTCGGACATGAGCGCCCGGCCCATGGCGAGCATCTGTTGCTGACCGCCCGAGAGGTATCCCGCGCGCTGAGTGCGACGATCTCGCAGGATGGGGAACAGGTCGTAGACCCGTTGCAGGTTGGCCGATGTCGCCCGTCGCTTGGTGTGCGCGCCGACCTTGAGGTTCTCCTCGACGGTGAGCTCGCCGAAGATTCGGCGACCCTCCATCACCTGTGCTACGCCGCGACCGACGATCGTGGGACCGTCCTGGTCGTGGATCGGCGATTCGTCAAGGGTCACCGATCCCTTCGTGGCCTCGCCGTCGTGCACTCCGAGCAGGCCGGTGACGGCCCGCAGCAGCGTCGATTTGCCGGCGCCGTTCGCGCCCAGCAGAGCGACGATGGACCCCTCTGGCACCTGCAGGCTGACCCCGCGCAGCACCTGCATCACGTCGTCGTAGACGACCTCGAGGTTGCGAACCGCTAGCAAGGCAGCACCTCCGGGGGAGGCGGCCAAGGCCTACGCCGAGGCTGCCGGGTGTGTTACCGGAGGGCTCATCGTGGGCGACGGCGAACACGGCCGTCGATGTCCCGCAGCACCGTGTTGACGACCGGTCGGTTGTGCCTGCGCACAGCGCCGGTCGAACAGGCGTCTACACGGCTGGCGGCGTCGCACCCCGTGTCGGGCGGCGTCAGATGATGGTCGGTCGCGTCACCGGTGCGGGAGCTGTCGCCTCAGCTGCCACCGTGAAGCTGGGCGTGTTCTGCGCCGACATCACGGCGCAGACATCACGGCCGGGGGGAGCCGCCGGCACGGCGGGGCGTGCCGCTGCTCGACGACTACTTGGGTCTCAGAACCACGAAGACTGCCACGCCGAACGCGGGCGGCGAAGCGCGTCTCTCGATCGGCCACTTGACAACGTCACGCGCAACCCGGGGGCGCTTCCAGGTGTTCGCCGATGCCAGCGAGAACGACCACGTCTAGCGTCGCATGCAGCATCACGGGAGTGCGGCCTTGGAGTGGCCGCCGCCGTCCGACAAGCGGGATCCGACAAGCGGGAAGGGGATTGTCATGGCCGTATCCGGAAGCGTGTTCGACCCGTGCCCAGTCAACGTTAGGAGCAAGATCTCAGCGCTGTGGGCATCGACGCTCTTCGTATTCGCCTATGTCGACCTCTTCAGCTTCTACCGATCCGACTTCCGAGCCGACGTCGAAGCCGGTGAGGTCGGCGGGTTCACAGTCAACCAGTCATTCCTTCTCGGGACTACTGCATATGTGGTCATCCCGAGCCTGATGGTGTTCGGCGCGCTCGTCCTGCGCCCGCGAATCAACCGGATCGCCAACATCGCGCTCGGCATCGTGTATTCCGTCACGATCATTGTTGGCGCGGTCGGCGAGTGGAGCTACTACATCCTGGGCAGCGGCATCGAGGTAGCCCTACTTGCCGCCATCGTCTACTACGCGTGGACGTGGCCAAAGCTGCCGAAGACGCCAGAGCGAAACTCGACCACGAGTTGACGCGGAACTCGACCACATCACCGTCCTGCACGCTTCGCGCTGTGGAGAGGCAGGCCAGGCCTAGCGACGACCGCGGCATGTTAGTGCGTTTCGATGGCCGGTCCGCGTTCATGGAGCGACGCGCGAGCCGTGACTGAAGCGGGCCCGATTCCTGCACCACGGCTCGCAGGCGTGTGGTCCGTGCCGCACATGAGGCCGGCGCCGCCTGGGCCGACATCGGTCACACCGTCGGGATCAGCCGCCAATCCGCACACGAACGCTGGGCACAAGCCTCGCCGACGTGATCCAACCGCCAATCACTTACTGGCTAGCTCCGTCGGACCCTGCACCCGCTCCACCGCGGGCGTTAACGCGCGGGGTGGGGGTGCATGGACGGACTCAGACGACTCAGACATGCAGGGTGGGTCGGTAGATGCGCTCTTGGATGTGACCGTCGATGTCCGGTGCTCGACCAGCTCCAGGTCGAAGTCGGCCGCACCCTGGAAGATCGGGTCCAGCCCGGTCTGGCCGGTGATGACAGGGAAGAGCCGGCAGGCTCCTCATCCGAGTGACCATGGGTCACGCACTTCGGACTCCTCGGTGCTCGCGGCCAGCATCCGCAGCCGTCGAGGCTGGAAAAGACGTCGAAGGTGTAGGCAGCGGTCATGATGCTCTCCTATTCCCTGTGCGCCCCGTCCCGCGGCGCGCTGAACGGATGCTGGCCACGAACTGCTCGGTCTCCCGATAATGAAGCGCCCCAGGTTTGATGCCGCATCTTTCTGAGTTGGAAGGATGTGCACCATGGCCAAGAAGATCGATGACGAGGTCAGGGCCCGCGCCGGTGCGCCTGGTCACCGACCACCTGGCGGAGTACCCATCGCTGACCGCGGCCGCGGCGGCGGTGGCCCGGCAGGTCGGGGTCGGGAAGGAGTCTGTTCGCCGGTGGGTGATCCAGGCCCAGATCGACGGCGGGCAGCGCCAGGGCGCGACGAGCGGGGAGCTGGCCGAGATGAAGGCGCTCAAGGCAAAGGTCCGCCGGCTTGAGGAGGACAACGAGATCCTGCGCAGGGCTTCCATTTTCTTCGCGGTGGAACTCGACC
>JBKPCP010000097.1:0-12625 GCA_046727475.1 Actinomycetota bacterium
GCACTGCGCAGAGCGCACGGGAATGCCCCTGTCTCGCGTCCCGCAACCGCACCGAGCGGCAGATCGGTATCGGCGTCGGGTCATTCCCCGCGCCGTGGTTGATCAAATCGGGGACGCTTTCTCCTGTTACACGAGAACCCGTCGATCTGTTGCGTCATGGGTGCCTAGCCGAAAATCCTCTCGCCCCACTCTCCCGGCGTATGGTTGTTTGGTGGTCGGCTCCACGGCCGTTCTCGTCGGCTCGGTGAGCTCGGGAACTGGTCAGCCTCGGGAGGATGGGCGGACGTGTACGACGCTCGCTACCGTCTGCTCGGGGGCATTGTCGCGATCAAAGTTCTCGCGTCCGCGTTCAATCGCGACGGGGGACTTCGTCGAGCGGTGCCGCCGCGGGCCCGTGGGGCCGTCCACCTCAGCCAGCCGAACATCGTCGCGGCCTCCGAGAGGGTTTCACACGATGTCCGGGGTTTTACAGGGAGGGGCTTCGCATGCATCGCTCGAAAAACAGGGTCGTCGCGCTGGGTACGTCCGTGGCTGTTCTGGCCGTGGTCGGCTCCGTTCCGGCCACGGCTGACCCTTCCACTACGGGCCCGCTGGTTACTGTCTCGGGAGCTAGTCCGATCGCTGCTTGTGAGGGTGACACGGGGTTCCGCGATGTTGGCGGCGTACCGGCCGTCCAGTTCGTCAACAGCGAGGTCGAGCCCCACGTGATGGTGGATCCGTCGAACCCGGACATCATCATTGGGGCCTGGCAGCAGGACCGGTGGAACAACGGCGGATCGGAGGGCAACGTCAGCGCTACCAGCCTCGACGGCGGGGCGAGCTGGACGATCAACGCCCTGACCAAGTCGTCGAACTGCACCGGGGGAACCCCGGCGAACGGGGGGAACTTCGAGCGGGCCTCCGACCCGTGGGTGGCCATCTCCCCGGACGGGACCGCGTACCTGATGAGCCTGTCCACCGACACCGCCCCCGGGGGCTTCGACACCAACCCCGATGACATGCTCGTCACCCGTTCGACCGATCACGGAGCGACCTGGGAGGACCCGGTCTCCCTCAACCGCGACGAGAGCCCGAACGCGTTCAACGACAAGAACGCCATCACCGCGGACCCGAACGACTCCGGCTTCGTGTACGCGGTGTGGGATCTGGTGGTGTCGCCGCCGAGTGGTAACCAGAATCAGCAGGCGTTCGAGAACGCCATTGCCTTCGCCGGCGACCCTCTGTTCGCCCGGACCACCGACGGCGGCGAGACATGGGAGCCCGCCCGGAGGATCTTCAGGGCGGGGGTCATCGCCCAAACCATCGGCAACCAGATCGCCGTGCTCCCGGACAACGACGAGTTCGACGGCGAGCTGATCAATGTGTTCACGCTGATCCGGGGGGCCAGGAACGACCAGGGAACCCGGGGCGCCCACATCGCCGTGATCCGGTCGTCGGACCACGGCGCGACGTGGGACGAGATGGAGACCATCGTCGACAGGTTCTTCCGGGGGATCGTGATCGACCCGGATTCACCGTTGCCCGCAGGCGTCGTGGCTAGCCACCGCACCGGGGACATCAACGCCGAAGTGGCCGTCGACCGGTCCACCGGCGCGGTGTATCTGGTGTGGCAGGACAGCCGGTTCGGCCCCCGGTCCAGCATCGCGTTCAGTCAGTCCCTCGATGGGGGCCTGACCTGGTCGACCCCGATCAAGGTGAACCAGACGCCGGATCTGGCGAACAACCTGAACGAGCAAGCCTTCACTCCGATGGTCCAGGTGCTGGACGACGGCACCGTGGGTGTTTCGTACTACGACTTCCGGAGCAACACGGCCGACAACGGCGCGACCACCCCCACCGAGGCGTTCGTCGCCCACTGCCACGCCGCATCCGAGGACTGCTCGGCGGCGGCGAGCTGGGATGACGAGGTCGCGGTGACCGACGCCCCGTTCGATAGCCGGAGGGCGCCCGTGGCTCGGGGGTTCTTCCTGGGCGACTACGTCGGACTCGGGCAGAGCGGGACGGCTTTCTTCCCGTTCTTCACCGTCACGACCGCGACCGATCCCGCCAACATCGTCACCCGGGAAGTGGCTCAGTAGCCCGAACCGGTTGCGGAAGGGCCCCGGCGTTCACGACCGGGGCCCTTCCCTTGCGACCTTCGGGATTCTCTCCGGAGGTGAGGGACAGAACCGCCGATCTGGCATCTGGGGACCACGGAGCTGAGTTGCACAGAATCGGCGTTATGTGTCGACGTTGCCTGCCGCTGTGAAGGGCAGGCGACGCCCCGCATGACCCCGCAACGACTCAACCGGGTCTGGCGGTCGGCCAGGACGGCCGCCGGGATCGCGGCGACGCGGGACAACGGGATGCACGTGTTGCGACACACCGCCGCGAGCGCATGGCTGGCGGCAGGCGTGGACATCCGAACGGTGGCCGAGTACATGGGTCACACCGACCCGGGCTTCACCCTCCGGACGTACACCCACCTGATGCCGGACGCGGCGGATCGTGCCCGCCGGGCGATGGACGTATTCTTCGATGAGGGCGCGGCAAGTGCCCTCGATGTGCCCTCCGGGGGTGCGTGATGAGCATCCGCGCTGGTCACAGCGACACCCGACTACTTCACGTTGGACTGAGGCGCACCATGGCAAAGCTCGAGTACGCGCCGGCACCGGAGTCCAGGGCGATCGTCGACATCGCCAGCTCGTACGGGCTGTTCATCGGTGGCGAGTTCGTGGACCCCGTCGACGGCACGCCGTTCAAGACGGTCAACCCGGCCACCGAGGAGGTACTCGCCGAGGTCTCGGCAGCCGGGCCGGCCGATGTCGACAACGCAGTCGCCGCCGCTCGGCGTGCGTACGACAAGGTCTGGTCGAAGGTGACCGGCCGCGACCGCGGCAAGTACCTGTTCCGGATCGCCAGGATCCTCCAGGAGCGGTCGCGCGAGCTGGCCGTCCTGGAGTCGATCGACAACGGCAAGCCGATCCGCGAGTCCCGCGACGTCGACGTCCCGCTCGTCGCGGCGCACTTCTTCTACTACGCCGGATGGGCCGACAAGCTGACCTATGCGGGCTTCGGGCCCGATCCGAGGCCGCACGGCGTCGCGGGGCAGGTCATCCCATGGAACTTCCCGCTGCTCATGCTGGCCTGGAAGATCGCGCCGGCCCTCGCTGCGGGCAACACCGTCGTGCTCAAACCGGCCGAGACAACTCCGTTGACTGCGCTGCTGTTCGCCGAGATCTGCCAGCAGGCCGACCTGCCGCCCGGTGTCGTCAACATCGTCACCGGTGCCGGCGAAACGGGCCGGGCGCTCGTCGAGCATCCCGACGTCGACAAGGTCGCGTTCACCGGCTCGACCGAGGTCGGCAAGCAGATCGCCCGCAGCATCGCCGGGTCGGCGAAGAAGGCGACGCTGGAACTGGGCGGCAAGGCGGCCAACGTCGTCTTCGACGACGCCCCGATCGACCAGGCCGTCGAAGGCATCGTCAACGGGATCTTCTTCAACCAGGGCCATGTCTGCTGTGCCGGTTCGCGGCTGCTCGTCCAGGAGTCCGTCGCCGATGAGCTGATGAACCGGCTCAAGCGCCGGCTCACGACCCTGCGGGTCGGGGATCCGTTGGACAAGAACACCGACATCGGCGCCATCAACTCGGCCGAGCAGTTGGCCCGGATCCGGGAGCTGTCCGAGGTCGGCGAGGCGGAGGGAGCCGAGCGCTGGTCCCCACCGTGCGAGCTGCCCGAGCGCGGCTACTGGTTCCCGCCGACGCTGTTCACCGGCGTCTCGCAGGCGCATCGGATCGCTCGCGAGGAGATCTTCGGGCCGGTGCTGTCTGTGCTCACGTTCCGCACCCCGGCTGAGGCGGTCGAGAAGGCCAACAACACGCCATACGGGCTCTCGGCGGGGGTCTGGACCGACAAGGGGTCTCGCATCCTGTGGATGGCGCAGCAGCTTCGCGCCGGCGTCGTCTGGGCCAACACGTTCAACCGCTTCGACCCGACGTCGCCGTTCGGCGGGTACAAGGAGAGCGGCTACGGCCGTGAAGGCGGCCGGCACGGCCTGGGGGCGTACCTGCGATGAGCGAACGGCTTGCGGTCAAGAAGACCTACAAGCTCTACATCGGTGGGGCGTTCCCGCGGTCGGAGAGCGGCCGGTCGTACGAGATCACCGACTCGCGTGGCCGGTTCCTGGCCAATGCCGCGATGGCGTCCCGGAAGGATGCGCGCGACGCGGTAGTCGCCGCGCGCAAGGCCTTCGGCGGCTGGTCGGCGGCAACGGCCTACAACCGCGGCCAGGTTCTGTACCGCGTCGCCGAAGTCATGGAGGGGCGGCGCTCGCAGTTCGTCGACGAGGTCGCGTCCGGTGAGGGCGTCAGCCGACCCCGGGCGGAGAAGGTCGTCGACGAGGCGATCGACCGGTGGGTCTGGTACGCCGGCTGGTCGGACAAGATCGCGCAGGTGGCCGGCTCGAGCAACCCGGTGGCCGGCCCGTACTTCGACTTCTCGGTTCCTGAGCCCACCGGCGTGGTGGCGATCCTCGCACCGCAGACGTCGTCACTGCTCGGGCTGATCTCCGTGCTTGCACCCGCTGTGGTCAGCGGCAACACCGCGGTCGTCCTGGCATCCGAGGCGCGACCGCTCCCGGCCATCACGCTCGCCGAAGCGCTGGCCACCTCCGATGTGCCCGGCGGGGTCGTCAACCTGCTCACCGGCCGGACCGCCGAGGTTGGGCCCTGGCTCGCGTCGCACATGGACGTCAACGCGATCGACCTCGCCGGAGTCGCAGGCGACGACGAGCGGGCCCGCACGCTGGAGACCGCGGCGGCCGAGAACCTCAAGCGGGTCCTGCGCCCAGCGGCCGCGGAGCCGGACTGGACGTCCGAGCCCGGCTTCGACCGGCTGACCTACTATCTGGAGACCAAGACCGTCTGGCACCCCGTCGGCATCTGACGACCGCTCAGCCGCAATGGATCCTGCTCAGGGAACGCGAAGCCCAGTCGACCACCCCGCTGACGTCGATACACCGGTGCGTCATGTCGACACCTGACGGCGTGTAGACCGGGCCCGCGTAGTACCGGTAGAACCCGCCGTCGCAACCCGTGCTCGACGGGCAGCTCGGCCAGCTGAAGCCGCTCGGACGGATCTTCGCCTCCGTGTACAGGGAGACGCCGTAGGTCGGACCCGAATGATTCGTCACGAGGCAGTTCCGCTTGCTGCTCCACGACCAGTACACGTCCAGGTAGCCCACCGTGACCGTGCTGCGGATCGGGTAATGGCCGATGAGCGAGTAGGAGGAGCCGCACGGACTGGAGAGCGCCGCGGCGTTGGCCGCTCGTAACCCTGTCGAGTCGCCGCCCGCGTGCGCGGGCAGGGCCACGCCGACGGTCAGGGCAAGTGCAGCAGACAGCGTGGCGAAGATGCGCTTCATCCGGTATCCCCTCGCCACGATCTACACAACGGTGCCCGACACTGCCAGACCGCATGCCGGTCGGCAAGACACTGACGGCGCGGGGGGTACGGGCGTGTCGCCTTAGGCTCGTGGGTATGTGCGCGCGGCACCAGACCCGCCCGCTAGGCATGGCCAGTCGGCTCCGAGCGCTGGCCGCCCTGGTCATTCTGGGTTCGGTGGCGGCGTGTGACGGCTCTGCCTCCACCGGACCGGAGGCGTCCCCCGCCCGCACGGAGAGCTCACCGACCGACTCACCGCCACCGCCCACGCCGACCTGGACACCGACAGCCGAGCCGGGCCCGATCACCATCGCCTTTGCCGGAGACGTGCACTTCGAGAACCAGCTCCGGCCGCGGTTGGACGACCCCGCGACCGCTCTCGCATCGATCGCGCCGCAGCTGTCCGCCGCCGATCTGACCGTCGTCAACCTCGAGACGTCCATCGGCACCAGCGGCGTACGCGAACCCAAGCGCTTCACCTTCCAGGCGCCACCCGAGGCTCTCCGGGCGCTGGCCCACGCCGGAGTCGACGTCGTGACCATGGCGAACAACCACGCCATGGACTACGGCGTGGGCGGCCTGGCGGACACGCTCGCTGCCGCGACGGCCGCCGCTTCGGCCGACCCGCCGCTGTCCGTTGTCGGGTTGGGCGCCGACGCCGATGACGCCTTCGCGGCGGCGGTCAAGGACGTAGGCGGAACCCGGGTCGCCGTCATGGGCGCGTCCAGTGCCGACGATCCGACGGCCGACCCGACGGCACAATGGGCGGCCACCGACGACACCGCCGGCATCGCGGTCGCACAGCAGCCCGCACGGCTTGTCGAGGCTGTCCAGCAGGCACGCCGCGCCGCCGATGTCGTCGTGGTCTACCTGCATTGGGGCATCCAGGGCCAGCGATGTCCCAGCAGCTCGCAGGCCGCCACGGCCCGCGCGCTTGCCGATGCCGGCGCCGACATCGTCGTCGGCGCCCATGCACATGCAGTCCAGGGAGCCGGCCTGCTGGGCGAGACCTACGTCGCGTACGGGTTGGGGAACTTCGTCTGGTACCACCAGGGGTCCGACGCCTCGTCGTCGACCGGCGTGCTGACCCTCACCGTCGACGGCGGCCGAGTCGTCGACGAGGCCTGGTCACCCGCACGGATCGAGGCCGACGGCCTGCCCAGGTTCGCCACCGGCGCCGAGGCGGCTCGACTGGTCGACGCGTTCTCGTCGCACCGCGGTTGCACCGACCTGGCGCCGCTGCGCCGCGGCAGCTGACGCATGGAATTCGCGACCGATCCGAGTACGTGCGCCGCCCGACGGGAACATAGCCGCCATGGCGTCTGACGTAATGGTGTTCGCGCCCGTACCTCAGCTGACGGTCACCATCGAGCAGGAGGCCGACGCCGTCGAGTTGCATGTGCACCCGGGCGGTCAGGGTGTCTGGCAGGCCCGCATGATCACCTCTCTGGGCGTCCCGGTGACGCTGTGCGCTTGCCTCGGCGGCGAGGTCGGCGGCGTGCTCGGGCCGTTGATCGCGGCCGAAGGAGTCGAGCTGCGCTCCGTGCCCCGGCCAACGCCCAGCGGCTGGTACGTGCATGACCGCCGCGACGGAGAGCGGGTCGAGATCGCACAGAACCCGGGCGAGCCTCTGGCCCGGCACGAACTCGACGAGCTGTACAGCCTGGCGCTCGCCGAGGGTCTGCAGGCGGAGATCAGCGTGCTGAGCGGGCCGGCTGACCCGTCTGTCGTCCCGCCTGATGTGTACCGCCGCCTCGCGGCGGACCTGGCGAGCAACGGTGCGCGGGTCGTGGCCGACTTGTCGGGCGAGCACCTGACGGCCGTGCTGGCCGGCGGCGTCTCGTTCCTCAAGGTCAGCCACGAGGAGTTGGTCGACGCCGGCCGAGCCGATGACGACGGCGTGGAGGCGCTGGTCGAGGCCATGCGGAAGCTCCAGACCGAGGGTGCGCAGTCGCTGATCGTGACGCGGGCCGAGGAGCCGTCGCTGGCTCTCCTCGACGGCGACCTGGTCGAGGTGGCGTTACCGCGCCTCGAGGCGACCGACACCCGGGGGGCGGGTGACTCGATGACGGCCGGCGTTGCCGCCGTGCTGGCTCGCGGCGGCGATCTCATCGATGCAGTGCGGACCGGCGCAGCCGCTGGGGCCCTGAACGTCACGCGCCACGGGCTGGGCAGCGGCCGGGCGGACGCGATCGCGGAACTCGTGAAACGGGTCCGGATAGATCCCATGGACAAGGAGACGTAGATGGCATGAGCTGTGTGTCGATCGGGGATGTGCCGTGAACCCCCCCGCAAGGGTGCTCGTCACCAACGACGACGGCATCGGCGCGCCCGGACTTCGCCGACTGGCCGGCGCTGCCGCCGAGCACGGGCTCGACGTCGTCGTGGCCGCACCGCTCGACGAGTCCAGCGGTATCAGTGCCGCCATGACGGCCGTGGTCCAGGACGGCCGGGTGGTCGTCGACCGGCGCGCCGTGGCCACGCTGGACGGCGTGCCCACGTTCGGTGTCGGAGCGTCCCCCGGCTACATCGTGATCCTGGCGACCCTGGGTGCCTTCGGCCCTCCGCCGGACATGGTGCTGTCCGGGATCAACCGCGGGGCCAACGCGGGCAACGCCGTCCTGCATTCCGGCACGGTCGGAGCCGCCCTCACCGCGGCCAGCGCCGGCCTGCGCGCAATGGCCGTCTCGCTGGACGTCCTCACGCCGACCGCCGGAACGGCCGCGAGCGGTGGTGCTGCGATCGCGGCACTCGACGAAGCCGACGACGAGGCCCGGCACTGGGACACCGCCTCCCACCTCGCTCGTGACCTGTTCCCCGCGATGGCCGGCGCACCCGCCGGCACGGTGATCAACCTCAACGTTCCCGACCGGCCACCGGATCGCGTGCGCGGCCTGCGCCGCGCCGACCTGGCTCGCTTCGGCCAGGTCTCCATGACGATCGCGGAGGCGGGAGAAGGATTTGTACGGACGTCAGTGCAGGAGTCGGAGTCCCGGCCGGACCCGGGAACGGACCTCTCCCTGCTCGCCGAGGGTTGGGCCACCGTCACCGCGATCCGGACGGTGACCGCCGACCACGACGTCGACATACCGGTCGCCCGGACCTAGCCGCCCAGCGTCGGGCACACTGGCACGCCGTGCGCCGTGTCGTCCTGCTCGCTGGACCGTCGGGAAGCGGCAAGACGCGCCTGGCCGGCGCGAGTGGCCTTCCGGTCCTCGCGCTCGACGACTTCTACCGCGACGGTGACGACCCCCAGATGCCTCTGCAACAGGAACTCGGCATCGTCGACTGGGACGACCCGCGCAGTTGGGATGCGGCGCGGGCCGTGCAGACGCTCGTCGAGATCTGCCGGCACGGTTACGCCGACGTTCCCGTGTACGACATCGCGCATGACCGGTCCACCGACATGCGGCGGTACGAGGTCGGCGGTTCGTCGGCGTTCGTCGCCGAGGGGCTCTTCGCCGGTTCGATCGTCACAGCGTGCCGCGAGCGTGACATCCTCGCCGACGCAATCGTGCTGCGGCGCTCGCCGTGGATGAACTTCGTGCGGCGCCTCGTGCGCGACGTGTCCGAGCGCCGCAAACCGGTGCTGACCCTGCTGCGCCGGGGTTGGACGCTCATGCGCTCCGAGCGGGCGTTGCTGCGCCGGCAGCTCGAACTCGGTTGCCGCCCGTGCGACGCGCGGCAACTCCGGAAGGCTCTGGCCGAGATCACTGCCGACGCGGGCCGCCCCCTGACCTGAGCTGCAGCGGTGAGCCCCCGCCAGGGAAGCTCGGCCCGGCTGCAGGATCTCGGGGAAACCCCCAGGGGTCAGGCTCCGGGTAGAACCATCCTGCGGGCGGACGGCCGGCGCGCCGCTCCGGCCTACCGTAGAAGGCATGACCACAGCAGCCGCTCACCGAGGCTTATACCGTCCGCGCGACGGCCGGATCATCGCCGGAGTATGCGCGGGACTGGCACAGCGTTTCGGGATGACACCAACCGGTGTCCGGATCCTGTTCCTGCTCTCGTGCCTGCTGCCCGGCCCGCAGGTGCTCATCTACCTGGCGCTCTGGCTTATCGTGCCGAGCGAGGACTGATCACCGCACGGCGCCGCGCAGCGTCGCGAACGCACGCTGTGCGGCCAGCGCCGCGTACCCCGGCTTGATGACGTCGTTGATGATGGCCAGCCGCTCGTCGAACGGGATGAACGAGCTCTTCATGGCATTGACGGCGAACCACTGGAAGTCCTCGAGGTCGTAGCCGAAAGCCTCGGAAAGCAAGGCCAGCTCGCGGGACATCGACGTGGCACTCATCAAGCGGTTGTCCGTGTTGACCGTGACCCGGAACCGCAGCCGGGTCAGCAGCCCGATCGGGTGATCCGCGATGGACGACGCCGCACCCGTCTGCACGTTCGACGACGGGCACATCTCCAGTGGGACCCGCTTGTCGCGGACGTATGCCGCCAGCCGTCCGAGCTCGGCGGTTCCGTCCTCGCGGACGGTGACGTCGTCGATGATCCGCACACCGTGACCGAGCCGGTCGGCGCCGCACCATTGCAGCGCCTCCCAGATCGACGGCAGTCCGAACGCCTCACCGGCGTGGATCGTGAAATGCGAGTTCTCGCGCCGCAGATACTCGAACGCATCGAGATGGCGGGTCGGCGGAAAGCCGGCCTCGGTGCCGGCGATGTCGAAGCCGACGACGCCGAGGTCGCGGTACGCCACGGCGAGCGCCGCGATCTCGGTCGACCGCGCGGCGTGACGCATGGCCGTGAGCAGCGTCGCCACCCGGATCGGATGACCGGCGGCGGCCGCCCGCGACTCTCCCAGCCGCAAGCCCGCCTCGACCGCCTCGACCACCCGTTCGAGGTTCAGCCCGCCGGCCAGGTGCTGTTCCGGGGCGTACCGCACCTCGGCGTAGGCGACCCCGTCGGCCGCCAGGTCCTCCGCACACTCGGCCGCCACCCGCACCAGCGCGTCGTGGCTCTGCATCACCGCGACCGTGTGCGAGAACGTCTCCAGATAGCGCTCCAGCGATCCGGAGCTCGCCGCCGCGACAAACCACGCACCCAACTCCTCGGCGTCGCTCGTCGGCAACTCGTACCCCACGTCGTTCGCCAGCTCGACGATGGTCGCCGGGCGCAGCCCGCCGTCGAGGTGGTCGTGGAGCAGCACCTTCGGTGCCGCCAGGATCTCGTCCGGTCTCGGAGCCACGAGCACGACGCTACCCTCGGCAGGTGGCCCGCAGCCTCTACGTCGCGTCGCCGGAGGGTGAAACCGGAAAGGCAACCGTCGCCCTGGGCGTTCTCGACCTGCTGACCCGCCACATCGGACGGGTGGGGGTGTTCCGCCCCATCGTGCGCTCCGGCCCCCGGCCCGACTACGTGCTCGAGCTCCTGCTCGACCACGACGGGGTCGATCTGCCCTACCAGGTCTGCGCCGGCGTCACATACGACGACGTGCACACCGACCCCGACGCAGCCATGGCGGCGATCGTCGAGCGGTACCACGCGGCGGCGGCGGACTGCGAGGCGATGGTCGTCGTCGGCAGCGACTACACAGACGTCGGCAGCCCGACGGAGTTCTCGTACAACGTCCGCATCGCGGTCAACCTGGGCGCACCGGTCCTGCTGGTCGTCCACGGACGGGACCGGTCACCGGCCGAGGTCCGGACAGTCGCCGACCTCGCGGTGACAGAACTGGCGGCACAGTACGGCCGGCTGGTCGCCATCGTCGCCAACCGAGTGCACGCGGATCAGACCACCACCGTCCGCGACGCCCTGGCGACGAAGGTGCCCACCTATGCCCTGCCGGACGAGCCGCTGCTCACCGCACCCACAGTCGGCGACCTGCTGGACGCATGCGACGGCACGCTGCACAGCGGCGACCCGACCATGCTGCAGCGGGAGGCCCTCGGCGTCGTGGTGGCCGCCATGACGCTGCCCAACGTGCTCGACCGGCTCGTCGACGGAGGCGTGGTCGTGACGCCCGGGGACCGCTCCGACGTGCTGCTCGGAGTGCTCCTGGCCCACTCGTCCCAGACCTTGCCTGCCCTCACCGGCATCGTCCTCAACGGCGGCTTCGAGATACCCACCTCGGTGGCCCGGCTGATCGAAGGTCTCGACCAACGGCTGCCCATCGTCACCACCGAGGGCGACACCTACCAGACGGCCACCCGGCTTGCGAGCGCCCGCGGCAGGCTCTCGCGCGACTCACCGCGCAAGGTCGAGACGGCGCTGGCGCTGTTCGACGAGCACGTCGACGGAACTGAGCTGCTCCGCCAGCTCGACGTCACCCGCAGCGACGTCGTCACCCCGCTGATGTTCGAGAACACGATCATCGATCGGGCCCGTGCCCAGCGCCGGCACATCGTCCTGCCCGAAGGCGCCGAAGAGCGCATCCTGCGCGCGGCCGACATCCTGCTTCGGCGGGGCGTCGCCGATCTGACCCTCCTGGGAGACGGGGCGGCCATACGCACCAGGGCTGAGCAGTTGGGTCTCGACATCGGAGCGGCCGAGATCGTCGATCCGCACGATCCGCTACTGCGTGAGCGGTTCGCCGCCGAGTACGCACGACTGCGCGCGCACAAGGGCGTGACCCTCGACGCCGCCCGCGACGTCGTCGTCGACGTCTCGTACTTCGGCACCATGATGGTCCTGCTCGGCCTTGCCGACGGCATGGTGTCCGGCGCGGTGCACACCACCGCTCACACGATCCGGCCCGCGTTCGAGGTGGTGAGGACGCGGCCCGGAGTCTCGATCGTGTCGAGCATCTTCTTCATGTGCCTGTCGGACCGCGTTCTCGTCTACGGCGACTGCGCGATCAACCCGGACCCGACGGCAGAGCAGCTCGCCGACATCGCGGTCTCGTCCGCCGAGACAGCCGCCCAGTTCGGTGTCGAGCCGCGCATCGCCATGCTGTCGTACTCCACCGGCGAGTCCGGGAGCGGAGCCGAGGTGGACAAGGTGCGGCAGGCGACGGCCATCGTGCGTGAGCGGCGCCCGGACCTGTCCGTCGACGGCCCGATCCAGTACGACGCCGCCGTCGACGCGAGCGTGGCGCAGACCAAGCTGCCCGGCAGCGAGGTCGCCGGCCGTGCGACCGTGTTCGTGTTCCCCGACCTGAACACCGGCAACAACACCTACAAGGCGGTCCAGCGCTCGGCCGGCGCAATCGCGGTCGGACCGGTCCTGCAGGGCCTGCGCAAGCCGGTGAACGAC
>JBKPCP010000098.1:0-11047 GCA_046727475.1 Actinomycetota bacterium
GCCATGGCGTGGGCCGGATGCGCGAAGCTGGGTCAGCTCTCTGGATGCGGCCGCCTACGTCGCCGCCGTCGAGGAGATCAGGGCGAGGATCGCTGCGGGCACCGTCTACCAGGCCAACCTGTGCCGCGTGCTGTCGGCGCCGCTGAAGGAAGGCCCCGATCTGCTCCCGCTCGGCCGAATGCTGGCCGAGCGCCACGACGCGCCGCACGCCGGGATGATCCGGATCCCCGAGGCCGGGGTGCACGTGGCGAGCGCGTCACCCGAGCTCTATCTGCGCCGCGACGGCGACCGCGTGGCGTCCTCGCCGATCAAGGGCACCGGCCGGACCGCCGCTGATCTGACGGCAAAGGACGACGCCGAGAACGTGATGATCGTCGACCTGGTGCGCAACGACCTCTCCCGGGTCTGCACGACGGGGAGCATCGCCGTCGAGGGTCTGCTGACGGTCGAGAAGCACCCGGGTCTGGTCCATCTCGTATCGACAGTGACCGGCCGGCTCGCGGCGGGCCACGGCTGGACCGAGCTTGTCGGCGCCACGTTCCCGCCCGGGTCCGTGACCGGAGCACCCAAGTCCACGGCCGTGCAGGTGATCGCTGACCTGGAACCGGTGCCTCGGGGGCCCTACTGCGGAGCCGTCGGCTGGGTGGACGCTGACACCCGGCAAGGGGAGCTCGCGGTGGGCATCAGGACGTTCTGGGCGCGGGACGGCCAGCTGCGCTTCGGAACCGGTGCCGGAATCACCTGGGGATCCGACCCGGCCCGGGAGTGGGCCGAGACCGAGCTCAAGGCCGAGCGCCTCGTAGGGTTGGCCTCGGCCACGGCAGAGGGAGACTGATGAGGACCTGGGTCAACGGACGTCTGGTCGAGGAATCCGAGGCAGTGGTCAGCGTCTTCGACCACGGGCTGACCGTCGGTGACGGCGTGTTCGAGACCGTGAAGGTTGTCGACGGCGTGCCGTTCGCGCTCGGGCGGCACCTAGGCCGGCTGGCCCGCTCCGCCGACGGGATGGGGCTGCCCGCACCGGATCTCGAACTGGCGCGGACGGGTTGCGCGGCGGTCGTAGCACAGGCTCCGGTCGGACTGCATCGGCTGCGGATCACGTATACCTCCGGCATCGCGCCGCTCGGGTCGGGGCGCGGTGACGCCGAGCACACGCTGGTGATTGCGATCGCGCCCATGGGCACCTGGCCGGAGACGGCGACCGTTGCCCTGGTGCCGTGGCCCCGCAACGAACGGGGTGCGCTGACGGGCCTGAAGACGACGTCGTACGGGGAGAACGTCGTCGCGCTCGCCCATGCGCACCGGCTCGGTGCGGCGGAAGCCCTCTTCGCCGATACGCAGGGCCGGCTCTCCGAGGGCACTGGTAGCAATGTGTTCGTGGTCGTCGGGGGTCGCTTGCTGACGCCATCCCTCTCCTCCGGATGCCTTGCCGGCGTCACCCGTGCGCTGCTGCTGGAGTGGACCGACGCGGCGGAGGCCGATTTACCCGTCGAGGTCCTCGATGAGGCGGACGAGCTCTTCCTCGCGTCCACGACACGTGACGTCCAGTCGGTGGCGGCCATCGTGTGGGACGACGGGGTCCGTACCATCGCCGATGCGCCTGGTCCCGTGACCCGCGAGGCCGCCGCCGTATTTGCCAAGCGGAGTCTGGAGGACCCCGAACCGTGACCGCGCTGACCCTTCGGCCGATGAACTCCGACGAGCTCGCCACGTTCGTCGGGCAGCAAGAGCATGGCTACGTCCAGCAGATGGTCGAGTTCGCCGGCCTGCCCGAGGAAGATGCCGTCACGAAGGCGCGTGCCGACATGGAGCGGTACCTGCCGGGTGGACGGCCCGGCGAAGGGCAACACCTGTTCATGGCCGAGGCCGGTGGAGACGTCGTCGGCCACCTCTGGCTCGCGGAGGAGTCCCCTTCCCCGCGCACGGGCGAGGCCTGGATCTTCGACATCGAGGTACAGGCCGCGCATCGGGGCAATGGCTACGGCCGTGACCTCATGCTGGCGGCGTGCGAGGAAGCGAAGCGGCTGGGTTGTACGAGCCTCGGGCTCAACGTCTTCGGCGGCAACGACGTCGCGATCCGGCTCTACCAGTCGCTCGGCTTCCGCACGACCAACATGCAGATGAGCAAGGCCCTCTAGAAGCCCGCGCTGATCAGCCGGCTGCGGCGCGGCGGCGCTCTCGATATGCGGCGACGTGCAGGCGGTTGCCGCAGGTGCGGCTGTCGCAGTAGCGCTTGGACCGGTTGCGCGACAGGTCGACGAGCACCCGACTGCAATCGGGGGCGGCACAGGTCTGCAGGCGTTCGTGCTCCCCGGCCGTGATGACAAAGGCCAGCGCCATCCCGCCGTCAGTCGTCAGGTGCTCCGCGAGCGCGGCGCCCGGGCCGAAGTAGTGGATGTGCCAGTCGTAACCGTCATGGTCCGTGAGCCTGGGCGTGACGGTGTGCGTGCTGAGCAGGTCATTGAGCAGGCTGGCCGCCTGTCTGGGGCTCTCGGCCAGGAAGACCTGCCGTAGTCGCGGCCGCGTGGCATGGACGGCGACGAGGTCGTCCTGGGTGAGCTCGCCGATGTCGCTGACCGCATGCTGGTGGACGAACGCCTCCAACGCCGCGACGTCGGGCAGCAGCTCCTCGCCACCCGTGGCCGGGTCGGTGTTGACCAGATCGACCATGGTCGAGAGCGCGTGCTCGACATCGTGGGTGAATGTCACGCGCTTACCTCACTCGGTCGTCGCCAGGGTGTGGGGTGACCGTAGTCGGACAAAGCGTCCCAGACAACACCGGGTCGGTCAGGATTCGCTCAGCAGTGCGTCGAGGACGTCATCGACGTTGATGTGCTCGTGTTCCGTGCCGGGAGGCACCAGGCGCCACGCGGCGGCCAGGAACGCCTCGAGGGCGGGCGCGGAGGCTTCCAGCAGCGCGTCTCCGTCGGGAGAGTGCAGCCGTAGGTGCACGGCCGGTCGGCGGTCGGCGTCGGTCGTCGGCCAGATCACGACGTCGCCCTGGCCGGTGCGCTGGTCGAGGCCGGCGGCAAGCAGGTCGCGGGCGAACACCCACCGGATCGGGTCGTCGCTGCCGTCGTCGAACAGCGCCTCGACGGCCAGCGGGTCGGCCGCGGTATAGCGCAGCTCCGCGTCGAGCGGGCGCGCGGTGCCATCGACGCCCAACAGGTTGAGGACGAGTGGGTACGACACCGTCGTGCGGTCCATCGTGGTGATTCCTTTACGCGCGCCTATGCAGAACTGTCTGCGAGGCGGGTGGGCGCACGGGGTGCCGTGCCATCACCGTTGTGCCCGGACGCGCCTGTCGGGAAACGTAACGTGACGGACGCCACGCCCGCTTTCGCGAATGGCACGCCGAAGTCTTCAACAAAGCGCGCATAACGGGCGTTGCAGCCGGGTAGAGACGTGCCCATCACGTCGATCCGGCGTGCCATTTGCCCGCGCCCTGTCGAGCAGCCGTCTTCTATCGCGGGCCGCGGGATCCCCTAGGTGTGACTCCCGATGCCGCGACGCGACCGGCCCCGTACGGTTTGGCCTATGCCTGAAGCGGACGATCGGCCGGCCAGCGCCGTGCCCGTGAGGACACTCCCGGCTCCATCCGAGGGGCTGACCGCAGCCGAGGTCGCCGAACGCGTGGCGGCGGGTCAGGTCAACGATGTGCCGGTCCGATCCAGCCGCAGCGTCGGGGAGATCGTCCGGGCCAACCTCTTCACCCGCATCAACGCGATCATCGGCGTGCTGTTCGTCCTGGTGCTGTCGGTGGGGCCGATCCAGGACGCCCTGTTCGGCGGCGTGATCATCGCCAACACGCTGATCGGCATGATCCAGGAGTTGCGGGCCAAGAAGACACTCGACCAGCTGGCCGTCATCGGCGAGGCCAGACCGAGGGTCCGCCGCGACGGGGAATCAGTCGAGATGGCGCCGTCGGAGATCGTTCTAGACGACGTGATCGAGCTCGGGCAGGGCGACAAGGTGGTCGTCGACGGCGAGCTGGTCGAGGCCGAGAGTCTGGAGATCGACGAGTCGCTGCTCACCGGCGAAGCCGACCCGGTCGACAAGAGGTCCGGCGACCAGGTCATGTCCGGCAGCTTCGTCGTCGCGGGCGGTGGTGCGTTTCGTGCGACGAAGGTCGGCCGCGAGGCGTACGCGGCTCAGCTCGCTGAGGAAGCCAGCCGATTCACGTTGGTCAACTCCGAGCTGCGCAACGGCATCAACAAGATCCTCAAGTTCGTCACGTACGCGATCATCCCGACCGGCATCGCGCTGATCATCAGCCAGCTCGTCGTCAACGACGACGACCTCTCCGAGGCCATCCGCCGGATGGTGGCCGGCCTGGTGCCGATGGTGCCCGAGGGCCTGGTGCTGCTGACCTCGATGGCGTTCGCGGTCGGGGTGATCCGGCTCGGCCGGCAGCAATGCCTGGTGCAGGAGCTTCCCGCGATCGAGGGTCTTGCCCGGGTCAGCGTGGTGTGCCTGGACAAGACGGGCACGCTGACCGAGGGCACGATGGACGTCTCCGAGGTGCGGGAGATCGCCGACGGCGTGCCCGTCGACGACGTTCTCGGCGCACTCGGCGCCGCCGAGGAGCGGCCCAACCCGAGCCTGCAGGCGATCGTCGACGCCCACCCGGCCCCGGACGGCTGGACCAGGACCGCCGCCGCCCCGTTCTCGTCGGCGCGCAAGTGGAGCGGCGCGACGTTCACCGAGCCGTCAGGGGAGTCGTCCACCTGGCTGCTCGGTGCGCCCGACGTCCTGCTGCAGCAGGGTCACGAGGTGCTCACGACGGCCGACGAGCTCGGCTCTCAGGGGTTACGGGTGCTACTCCTCGCCCGCTGTTCGGCGTCGATCGACGACGCGCTCGCCGTGACGGACGGTCTGGGCGAGTGGCTCACGCCGTCCGCCTTGGTGGTCATCGAGCAACGCCTGCGCAGCGAGGCACCCGACACGCTGCGCTACTTTGACGAGCAGGGCGTCCAGGCGAAGGTCATCTCCGGTGACAACGCAGTGTCGGTTGGCGCCGTCGCCACGAAGCTGGGGATCGAGGGTGCGGACCACCCGGTCGACGCACGTCGGCTGCCGACAGAGCGGGAACCGCTGGCCGACGAGCTGGAGGCGAACGCGATCTTCGGCCGGGTCAATCCGCAGCAGAAGCGCGACATGGTCCACGCCCTGCAGTCGCGCGGGCACAACGTGGCCATGACCGGCGACGGAGTCAACGACGTGCTCGCGCTCAAGGACGCCGACATCGGCGTCTCGATGGGCTCGGGCAGCGAGGCGACCCGCGCCGTCGCGCAGATCGTGCTGCTGAACAACAACTTCTCGACGCTGCCCTCGGTCGTCGCCGAGGGGCGGCGGGTCATCGGCAATATCGAGCGGGTCGCCCACCTGTTCCTCACCAAGACGGCCTACGCGGTGATCCTGGCGGTCGTCGTCGTCCTCGCACAGGTGCCCTACCCGTTCCTCCCGCGGCATCTCACCTTGCTCAGCACGCTGACGATCGGCGTGCCCGCCTTCTTCCTCGCGCTTGCTCCGAACACCGAAAGGGCCCGGCCAGGCTTCACCCGGCGGGTGCTCCACTTCGCCATCCCGGCCGGAGTCATCGCAGCGGCGGCCACCATCGGGTCGTACCTCTACGCACGGTCGGTCTACGACGACAACCTCGAGGCCGAGACCTCGGCCGCCACCCTCACCTTGTTCCTGGTCGCGCTCTGGGTTCTGGCGATCATCGCCCGTCCGTATACGTGGTGGCGCATCCTTCTGGTGGCGGCGATGGGTGCAGGCTTCGCGCTTGTCCTGACGGTCCCGTGGCTGCAGGAGTTCTTCCAGCTCGACCTGGTGGGCATGCGTGCGCCGTGGGTCTCGGCGGCCATCGCGGTCGCCGCGGCGGCGGTCCTGGAGGCCGTCTGGTGGATGCTCTCGCGACGCGGCAACGGCGCGGGGACGGCATCGGCCGAAGCCGATTGATCAGCGGCTGGCCACTACCGGGCGTCGCTGCTGACCGCGCCACGAGGTGTTCACCGTGAACGAGTCGAGGAACGCATCGCCGTCGGCGCCGGTGCCCTGGGCGTGGATCTGGAAAATCCCGTTGCGGTCCTCATCGTCCTCCCACACGACGTAGCGCCGGCCCTGGCGGTCGACCGCGACCCGCGGTCGCAGCTGCTCGCCGCCGCCTCGCGGATTGGCGGTGAAGTCGGGGGTGCCACTACCGTCCGGCCCGAAGGCACGGGCCCGGATCTGGCCGATCCCGTTCTCGTCGCGGTCGTCGGTCCACGCGACCACGAACGAGCCGGCCGGATGGGCAGCGACATCCGGTGTCAGCTGAACGCCCGACTCCGTCGTGTTGACCACGACCTCCGGGAACAGCTCCGACGTGTCCGCACCGAAGCCGCGGGCCCGGATCTCGCGGGTGTCGCGCTCGTACGTCACGACGAAGCTGCCATTGCCGGCCAGAGCCACCCGAGGGAAGACGTCCTGGTCACCGAGATCCTCCGCCACCGTGAACCGCTCGAACACCTTCGTCCCGTCGGAGCCGAACATCTGCCCGTGCACGGACAAGCTCTCGTCGAGCAACTCCCCCCACACCACGACGAAGAGGCCGCCGCCGCTGCTCACGGCAGCAGCACCCGGTACGCCGTCGTCGGTGCCGGCGGTGACGACGACCTCGGGGAAGCGCTCTCGGCCTTCGCGGTCGAAGCCGCGGGCCCGGATCTCATGGCCGCCACCAGCAAGCGCGACCTGCCAGACCACCACCAGCTCCCCGCCAGGGCTGACCGCGACGTCGGGCGCGCCGTGTCGGCCCGGACCGGAGGACACGGTGACGGCATCGAACCGTTGCGCGCCGTTGACGGTCCGGCAGCGCATCTGCACCCTCGAGTCCTCCTCGTACACGAGGAACGCGGCACGCTCGGCGTCGATCGCCACGTTCGGCAGGACACGTCCGCCACCGTCACTGTCTGCCCGGAGCGGGCCCCAGCAGTGCTTACCCCATCGGGCGAGGCCGGTCCACTGGATGTCCTTGTGGTCCCGACGATCCAGGTCATCCTCCCAGGCGACGACGACATGCGGAGCGTCGTAGAGCACGCACACGCCCTTGATGTCGAACTCGCTTAGACCGTCGCGCTGGCCGATGTCTTCGCCGTGCAGCGGCTCGATCGTGTCGCCACCGTCGGAGAACGCGTCCTCGGGATAGTGCATGATCGAGCCGAAGTCGTACGGGGCTCAGGGTGGTGCCGCCGAGCCGGATGTCGAAGTTGTGCTCCTTGCCGGCCTCGATGTTGCCCAGGTTCACGCGGACGAACTGGTCGCGGTCGGGCCGCTGGTGTTCGTGGAAGTAGCCGACGGCGTGCCCGATCTCGTGGATGACGCTGCCGGTGCCGAAGCCGTCACCCACGTCGCAGCCGACGGTCTGCTCGCCACCGACCCGGCCGACCGTCGCCATGCACACGTCCTCAGCCAGCACGAATCGGACGAAGTCCTCCTCGTTGAAGCGGCGCCGTAGACGGATGATCGTCCGGTCGTTCCAGTGGTCGATCGCACGTTGGACCTGACGGCGCTGGCCGGCGCTGAACTCGTCGCTCAGCACGTACGGGATGACGCCGTCGGGCCAGCGCGAGTCCGGGTCAGAGGTGGCGAAGGCCATGGGTCCTCCCTCGGCTGCGGAGGCCCCCGAGCGGCCGGCAACCTAGCCAGCGGTTTCAGAGGGAGCCCCGGCCGTAAGGTATCGTTCTGGCGGCGCCCGGGCGATTAGCTCAGCGGGAGAGCGCCTCGTTCACACCGAGGAAGTCACTGGTTCGATCCCAGTATCGCCCACCCCACATAACCGCAGGTCAGAGGTGGTTTTCGAGTCCCGGTCAATCCGTCCGTGTTACCCGCGTGTCACCGCGACGCGAGTCTCGGGTGACACCACACACCCCACCGTGACACTCGCGCAATCTGACCTTCGCCGGTCGACGCGGCCGGCTGCGGGACCCAGGCACCGCCAGCGTGAAAGAAGACGGGCGTCTACTTCCGCCGGGTCCGGACTGGTAGCGCTCCGAGGCGGGTGCAGGTGCCGGGGACCTGATGCCCTCCCAGTGTCGAACACATGTTCGGATGCGTCCAGAGGGGTCACCGCGGACGTCAGGCGGGTTGGCCAATTTTGGGCACTTGACCTGCAAGGTGCGAGGACGCTGCTACCGTGCGGAGGCCGGTGGCCGGATGGCCAGACGGTTCTGGGGGGATGACCCGATCCCCCCTGTTCCGAGGGGGGAACATGAGACTTGCACGAACGCTTGGGCTCGCGGTCGGGTTGGCCATGGTGGGCTCGATGGCGCTGGCCGGAGGTGCCTCGGCTAAGCCGATAGAGCACACGGAGTTTCTCGACGAGTTCAGCGAGACCATCGAGAACTTCTGTGACGTTCCTGGCCTCACGGTCCAGCACGACAACGCTGCCAATGTTCGCTTGCTGATCAACCCGCACGGGCCGGACGGCTTGATCTATTTCCATGCGAACGTGAAGTTCACTGGTGTGTTCACGAACCTGGCCAACGGCAACACGGTCACCGAGGTCGGCAACGCTGTCGACAAGGATCTCCGCGTGACCGACAACGGCGACGGCACACTGACGATCCTCGCCTTGACCACCGGAAACGCCGCCGTGTTCGGCCCGGACGGCAAGGCCCTTGGCAGGAACCCCGGCCAGGTTCGGTTCGAGTTCGTGGTCGACCATGCCGGCACACCGACCGACCCGACCGACGACGTGTTCGTCGAGGGCAGCTTCCGCATGGTGAAGGGATCGACCGGCAGGACCGACGACTTCTGTGCAGCGGTCCTCCCGGTACTGGCACCCGAAGCCTGACCAGCGGGCGGGCGTGGGTGGCGTCGGTTGTTCGGCCGAGGCCACCGGGTGGCCCTAATCGGCCCGCGGAAGGGCATGAAACGGCCCCCGGGTCTGCAAGTCCGGGGGCCGCTTGGTGTGGGCTCAGAGGGCCGCCTTACCCCCTCGTCGTAATCGCGGTACGCGTCCCGGATTCTGCCCAGAGCCTCAGCCGGTGGCAGGGTGCGGTCGAATGCCAGCCGGCGCACAGCGCCGACTAGGCCCAGCAGTTCCGCCCAACCGTGGCGGCCGGGCTCGGATGTGGTGGGTACGTTGTCTTGCATGGGCTGGTCCTCCTAGTCAGGACTGGTCCTAGGCCCTCGCGCGGTGTCATCAGCACCCGCGGGGGCCGCCCTGCTTTATGTGGTGCCCTCCTACCGCTTCCTGGTCGTGGTCGTGCGCCGGATCGGCGTCCCGTTGTCGGTTGCCGACCTCGACAGCGCCTCGGCGATCACCCGGTCGCGGTCAGCGGGGGCGTGTTGGTACCGCATGGCCGCCCCTGGTGTTGAGTGCCCCAACCGGGCCATCAACTCGGCCAGTGTGGCGCCCGTAGCAGCCGCCAAAGTCGCCCCTGTGTGCCGCAGGTCGTGGAACCGCAAATCAGGCCGCCCGGCGGCTTCGCGGCCGGATAGAACACAGGCGTCCGCTAGGGCAACCGCTGCTCCGCCGCCTGGGACGAGTACCGATCAACAGACTGTCCGGACAACTCAGCCGGTACCGAAGGACAGGAACTGGGCTTCCGCGTCGCGGATAAGTCCAGGTCGAGCGCCACGTCCGGGGCATTGTTCCTGTCAGTTGGTCCGCTCAGCTTGCTCTGCGCGCGGCATCGGCATCCGCCGCGAGAGGACCCCAGACTCCCGCGGGAGTCTGGGGTCCGGTTCGTTTACATAGGTGCTTACCGAACAGGCGGAAGCGCCTGGACAGATCACATCGGAGGATACGTACCGGTGTAGTAGGTACCTAGGCTCTGCCGATAATCCTCGTTGTCGGTGAGCATCTCGTCGAACTCGGGTGCGTCCTTGATCTGGTCCTTCGTGCGGTCGACGTACACCTTCTTCTCGGCTGGGTCGATCCGCTCGATGACACCTGCCGGCAACATCACCTTGCGGCCGAAGATCCACGGCCCGGTGTCGACCACGAGGTACGACGCCCCGCTCTCAAACGTAGCCTCTTCGACCCGACCGATGTCGCCGTCAAGTGCGGCAATCTCGAAGCCGGTCAGGTCAGTTTCCTTGGCGAAGCCCGCGTCGGTTCGGTACTCCCATGGCTGGAACACCATCTTGACCGTCCTCCCTTCTCGGGTTGGCGTGGGTACGTACGTAGTTCCCGTACCCGTCGCGGCAGTGTGTACACGACTAGTCGGCATGTATAAAAGGGGCATATGAGGCACGCCGGGAGGGTTCTGTCGGTCGGGTCGGCGACGTGTGATGTCGACGTGCGCGCCCCCGCGCTACTTCGGGGGCAGGCTGCGCGCGAACGTTACGCCGCGCTCGATCCAACGGCGCAGGTCCGCGTCCTCGGCGACGCCGTCTGCATCGACGACGAGCCATCCCTTCATCGGCCGGCCCGTCAGGTCGAACGGCCTGGCACCCGGCTCCGCCAGCAGTGCGTCCTGCTGGGCCGGGTCCGTCCGCACCATCAGGTCGTTACCGCTGACGCCGACGGCCATGTTGCCGTCCAGCATGATCGCCAGGCCGCCGAACATCCTCTTCTCGGCAAGGCCCGGCTCGCCGCCGATCACCTCTCTGATGCGGATCGCGAGGCCTTCGTCGTACGCCATGGCCGCATCGTGGCACAGACCGATCGGCCGGTGTCGGTGTGGAAATGGCCAGTACGTCAGTGGTGGACGTGCATACGCGACTCCGTGGTCCGGTACGCCGGCCGCCATTCGATCTCGGTCACGCTTCCGCCGCGCACCCTGAACGGGTCGGCGGGGAGCTGAGGATCGCCGCACGGCACGTACGTGCCGGCCGCCAGGTCCGGGAAGACGGCGGCGCACACGCTGCGCGTACCGATCTGCCGCCGCCGCACGACGTTGTGTACCGGATGAGTCATGTCGACGTCATGGTCATCTCGAGCGACCTCGATCTCGTGACCGATCAGGTCCTCCGGCGCGTACACCACCAAAGCGCCGGTGTCGCCTCCGATGTCGACCACTACGGCATCGGTCATGGTCGTGGTCATGCCGCCGGC
>JBKPCP010000099.1:0-4658 GCA_046727475.1 Actinomycetota bacterium
GTCTGACCGTCAGCCGGTGAGGAGGTGCCTCGGCGGCGCTCGCTGGCTCAACGTGTCCTCGACCGGGTACGCGGGATCGGAGGGCCCCTGCGGTCGGCGCTGCGCATCCGCCGGGGCGAGGCGCAGCCGTGAGTCCCCGGAATGCTCAAGAAGCTACTTTTTCTCGTGGGCGACCGCCGCTTCAGCGGCCTGGAAGCCGATCTTGCTGTGGGTACCGTCACAGAACGGCTTGGTGACCGACCCACCGCAGCGGCACAACGCGAACCGGGGGCCCCGCCCGCTCGTATCGATCTTGTTGCCGTTGACATCCACTAGCTCGACCTCGCCTTCCACCAGATACGGGCCATTGGGCCTGATGCTGATCTTGACGGCCATCGGCACACCTCCTCACAAGGTTTGAAGTTCGCCACACCATAGCACAGGCGGTATGGTGGCGCGATCGCCCGGAAGGCGAATCGGTGATGGAGAGCAGGGAGAAACCGAAGCCGCTATAGGCACAGCGGTGCCGAGCGCCGGGGGGGTTACCCCGGCGCTCGGCGATTCTACACCCCGCTCAGGTCAGCGAGCGGCACCCACTAGGGCGCCTGGTACTCGCAAACGTTGATGTCCTGGTCGAACCAGCCGCCGTCGGCCTTGCACTCCTGCTGATCGGCAGTCGCGTCGTCCGCGAAGTCCGCGAAGGCTCGCGTCGCGAAGCCCGAGAAGGCAACCAACAGGGCCATTCCCAGAAACGTAATCGCACGCTTCCGAATCATTGTCTTCACCTCCTTCCTTTCCATCGTCTTCCCCCTTGCGACGGCCTCTTCGGGTCGCCGGTTCCGCGCGCGCGCACTTCCGCAAGAACGCGACGCCACGTCTCCCTCTTGCGCGATCTTGCGGGAACGCGGCTCGTCCATATCGGTCTCCGTCTCCCCCGCGTCAAATGAATCGAATGCAGTGGTGAGCGAGAGGAGAGAGGCCGATATGGATCAGATTGCGAGCGCGCTTCAGAGAGAGCTGCGGCAGACCGTCCACCGCCTCAAGGACCTGGGCGGGGCGGTGGTCCTCGAGGACTACCCGGGCGCCCCGACGAGGACGACCAGTCAGACGCTGGCGGTGACGCGGTGGGCGCCACCGTGGAGCGCGAGCTGAGCTTCGCCGTCCGAAGCCTTCTCGTCGAACGAGCCAACCGCCGTCGAGGTTTTCCCGAGCGCGCAGGCGTTCCTGAGCCGTCCCCGGCCGGATACGCCGGGATGCCTAGTGCTCGACGTCCGCCTCCCGGGGCTCAGCGGCCTCGACCTGCAGCGCGAGCTGGCCGGCACCGACGCGCCTCTGCCGATCGTCTTCCTTACCGGTCACGGCGACATCCCCATGTCGGTCCGGGCGATGAAGGCCGGCGCGATCGAGTTCCTGACGAAGCCGTTTCGCGAGCAGGATCTGCTCGACGCGATTCGCCAGGCGATCGAGCGCGACCGCACCGGCCGCCAGGAGCGGCAGGAGCTCGCCGAGCTGCGCCGCCGGTACGACACCTTGACCGCGCGCGAGCGGGAGGTCATGGCCGGAATCGTCGCCGGCCTTCTCAACAAGCAGATCGCGGCTGACTTCGGCACCAGCGAGGCCACCGTCAAGGAGCAGCGGAGGCAGGTGATGGTGAAGATGCAGGCCGGCTCGCTCGCCGAGCTTGTAAGGTTCGCTGCGCGCTTGGGGGTGGCCCCGACCGGAACCCGGGGCGCGTGAATGGCAGAGGTTCCGGCCCCACCGCGACGGTTGCCGGTCGCGCTCCGCTGGGGGCTAGCGGTGGTCAGTGTGGCGGTCGCTGCCGCGCTCACCACCGGTCCGGGAGGCGAGCGCCTCTTTCCCGAACCACCGGAGCGCTTCGTCCACGGCGTCACCCTGCTGTATGCGGCGGGGGTGCTGAGCGCATGGCTAGGGGGGGTGGGCCCCGGGCTGCTTGCGGCCCTGCTCGCGGTAGCGGTCGTCGACATCTTCATCACACCTCCGCTAAGCGCGATCACGGTGGACCTCGACTTCTTCCTGCGTATCGCCGTCTTCGCGTTGTCGGCCGTGCTCGTCGGCTGGTTGAGCGCCCGGCGCCGCCGCATGGAGGACGCGCTGCGACTCTCGCGCGATGAGCTGGAGGTCCGAGTTCAGGAGCGGACGGCCGACCTCACGCGGAGCAACGATCAGCTCCACGCCGAGATCGTCGCGCGCACGCGGGCTGAGGAGACGCTGCGGGAGCAGGCGGCGCTCCTCGATCTGACGCACGACACCGTCTTCGTACGGGACGAGAACGACGTCATCACCTACTGGAACCGCGGCGCGGAAGAGCTATACGGGTGGACGAAGGCGGAGGCGATCGGCGCTGTGTCACACACCCTCATGCGGACGGTCTTCCCGGCCCCGCTGGATCAGATCATGGCCGAGCTCACCCGCACGGGGCGCTGGGAGGGCGAGCTCGTCCACACGCGACGCGACGGGACATCCGTCGTGGTGGCCAGTCGCTGGTCCTTGCGACGTGCCGCGCCCGGCCATTCCCCCGCGATCCTCGAGACCAACAATGACATGACCGAGCGCAAGCGGGCTGAGGACGCCCTGCATCAGGCCCGGGCCGAGCTCAACCACGTCACCCGCGTGACGAGCCTGGGCGAGCTGGCGGCCTCGATCGCGCACGAGATCAACCAGACCCTGGCCGCGATCGTCGCCGACGCCAGCGCCTGCATCAACTGGCTGAGCGCCGACCGTCCTCCCCTCCACCAAGTCCGCGCGGCGCTGGCCGCCGTCGTGGAAGACGGCAACCGCGCAGCGGAGGTGCTCACCAAGATCCGCACCCTGCTGGCTCGCTCGGTCGTGGCCCGGCAGCCCTGCCAGCTCGAGGATCTACCGCCGGTCCTGAGCGATCGAATCCAGCTCCAGCAGGTCCTCCTCAACCTCCTCGTCAACGCCGCTGAGGCCATGCGTGACGTGCCGGTCGAGCGGCGCCGCCTCGTCATCCGCGCAACCCCCGAGACCATGGAGGATCACGCCTGGGCGGTCGTCATGGTCGAGGACGCCGGCGTCGGCCTCCGCGAGTCGGAGGCCGACAAGCTGTTCGAGCCCTTCTACACGACCAAGCCGGGTGGCCTCGGCATGGGCTTGTCGATCAGCCGCTCCATCATCGAAGGACACGGTGGCCGCCTCTGGGCGACGGCAAACTCGGACCACGGCGCGACCTTCCACCTGGCGCTGCCGGGAGTCGCCTGACCGCGCGCTCCCGGGACGTGCCAGGACGGACGCGTTCGGCGCCTACGTCGCCCCGTCCTCGCGCGCTCGAGGGCTCAACGCCGCGTCGATCGTGACGCCGATGAGATGAGCCGGTCGAGCGCGGGCTCGTCGCTCGTCGAGACCGGCCTGTTGCCCGGTTCGAGCGGGGGTGTCTCCCCGCGCGCGGCGGCGGCGGCGATCTTCGTCGTGCACCCGATCTCCTTGCAGCGCTTGCGCGCGAAGCGCGCCGGCGGCTCGCGGTCAAAGGTCACGCGCTGGCGGGGATTGCTTCGGCGCACCAGCACCGGGGCCACCGGCGTCACGCCGTTCACGGTTTGTAGGGAGAGCGCGATGACGTGACGCGCCTCCATCGAGGGAGAGCCCGATACGACGAGCCGTTCCTGCATGAGCGCCTGCCCCGCCTTGTCGATGAGGCGGATGACGAGCTCGCCCTCACCGGCGATTGCGATCTCCATGGTCACGCCCTTCTCAGGGATCAGAGCGGCAGGTCCTCGTCGACATAGGCGTGCGACGACACCCGGCGGACCGTCGAGAATACGCCCGGCGAATGGACCGTGAAGCCATAGTCGCGCACGCGCAGCAGGACGAGACGCGCGCCATCGATCGGCGGCGAGGGGACATGCGACGGGGCGTGCAGGATCTTGGGCGGGCGTCGATCGGGGAAGACGAGCCACAGATCGGACAGCGCGCTGTCCGACATCGCGAATTCGCCGGACTCGTGGTCAGAGTCGGTCGCCCAGAGATACGCGGCCTGACTCTTCTCAGTCGCGATCTCGCGAACGGTGGTGCGATCGCCGTCGAGCGACTGCAACGCGACGGTCCAGACTTCCGGCAGATGCGTGACCGGCGCCGAGAAGGTCTGCTCCACGGCGATCTGAAGCATGATGCTGCCCTTGGCCATGTCGCTCCCGGAGGCTAAGCTCGGTCGTCGTCCGCGATCGATACTGCGGGCCGGGACGGGACGTGTCAAGGAGAGCGGACGCCGATTGCTTCACGAGCGCGACCCGATTGTGCGTCTTAAGTGTCCAGCCCGTAGTGCTTCAGCAGAAGCGCCCGGAGTTTCTCCGCCATGGTCACGCCGTCCCGCGCAGCGCTCACCTTGATGGCGCGGTGTAGACCTTCCGGGAGGTCAAGGGTAAGGCGTTTGGTTCGCCCCGTGGCCGCCTTGCCAGGGCCCGGGGCTCCTGCTTCCTTCTTGGCATCGTTGTCATCCATGAGCGGCTATAGAGCAAGTCAGATACCAGCCGATATAGCTGCAATAAATCAGTATCTTACGGGATTTATATGCTCCCTTGGATCCTTCACTAATGAACGTGGACTACATTTTCCGTAGATGTGGGCGTAGGTAAAACTTTACATATACTACGAAAGGCCTAAGCGCCCGAATTTAGGTCGGTATCGCCCTATACTTCACCGCT
>JBKPCP010000100.1:0-10664 GCA_046727475.1 Actinomycetota bacterium
CTGCAGGACCTCGGGTTCGGTCTGGGCCAGCGCGCGATCGAGGCCCTGCGGTGTGGGAGTAGATGTTCGGAATGGGCTGAACTCCCCCGCCCCGCACTCCGTGTCTGTTACGTACGGCGCCACCGGTGACACGCCGTGTGGCAGGCGTCCTGAGGGAGTCGAGGGTTGTCGCCAAGCCGACGTCACCCTTACCGAACGACCTGGGGCCGTCGCCTCCCGGTGCCACCATCGGCGATCGCGGTCGATCGAGAGGAGGATCGGTGTTCGAACGACATTTCCCCGGCCGGGCCCACCGCCCGACCAGGCGCACGTCGACCCGAAGAGTCGGAGTCGACAGAAGACCGCGGAACGGCAAGCGGGCTCGCGTCCTGGTCGCGTCGATGGTCGCCCTGGCGACCACTGCACTTTGCGGGACGATGCTGGGCCCGCCAGCCAACGCTCAGGCGGATGGTCCCACCATTCTGGACCGGAACCTGGCCGTGCGGACGGTGGTCGAGGGTCTGAACACGCCGACCAGCCTGGCCTTCCTTGGACCCGACGATCTGCTGGTACTCGAGAAGAACACCGGCCGCGTCCAGCGCGTCGTGGACGGCGAGGTCCAGAGCACGGTGCTGGACCTGGCGGTCAACTTCGGCTCCGAACGGGGTCTGCTCGGGATCGCGCTGCATCCGGACTTCCCGACGAACCCGGGTGTCTACCTGTACTGGACCGAGAGTACGACCGGCGCGGACACGAACGTGCTCAGCGCAACGCCCCTCCTAGGCAACCGGGTCGACCGGTTCGAGTGGGATGGATCGTCTCTCACCCTCGACCAGAACGTGATCAGGATTCGCGCACTCCAGCAGGATGCGGGGCAACCAGAGCGCGGCAACCACGATGGCGGAGTAGTCGCGTTCGGACCTGACGGAAAGCTCTACGTCTTCGTCGGCGATGTGGGCCGACGCGGCAACATGCAGAACCTTCCCTGCGGTCCGACGGCCGTCTGCCCGGGTCCGACGGTGGCCGATGACCAGTTCGGAGGCCCGGAGCCAGACAACGCTCATCTGACCGGCGTCATCCTGCGGCTCAACGAGGACGGCACTGCCCCGACCAACAATCCCTTCTTTGCGGCAGGGGCGACCATGGGCGGTGAGGTCGGCGCAAACGTCCAGAAGATCTTTTCCTACGGTCACCGAAATAGCTTTGGCATGGCCGTCAACCCCGCAACCGGTGACGTGTGGCTGCAAGAGAACGGCGACGACAGCTTCAGCGAGATCAACCGGATCGAACCGGGCTTGAACGGTGGTTGGGTCCAGATCGCCGGTCCGGTTGCGCGAATTGCACAGTTCAAGGAGATAGAAACGACATTCGGCGGCCAGAATTTGCAGCAGCTTCGATGGCCGCCCACCAACATCGCCGACACGCCCGATGAGGCGCTGTCACGCCTCTTCATGCTTCCCGGGGCGAGGTACAGCGATCCCGAATTCAGCTGGAAATGGGAGGTGGCTCCGGGCGGCATCGGCTTCCTCGGTAGCCGAGCGCTCGGGCCACAGTTCGAGGGCGACCTGTTCGTGGGTGCGGCCACGCCTCTGCTCGAGGGAGGGTATCTCTTCCGCTTCAACATGACCGGTAACAACCGGCAGGTCGCCGTGAACGACCCCCTGTTGGAGGATCGAGTGGCGGACAATCTCGCCAAGCACGAGATCACGGAGAGCGAAAGCCTCCTGATCGGCACGGGCTTCGGTGTCACCACCGACGTCGAAACCGGGCCCAACGGCAATCTGTTCGTTGTCTCGTTGACCGACGGCGCCGTATACGAGGTCTTCCGGCGCTGACACTGGCAGCAGCGAGCATGCGGATGGAACGGTACTGATCGAGGAGGGGATGGCCGCCGTCTGATCAGATGGAGTGCTCGCGACTGCTCCGACGATCGGACGGTGGCCGTCGCATCGTTTGCCTGGACGCGACCTCGCCTGTTGCGCTGGGCATCGAGGGTCTAGCGGCGTTTGACGTCCTGTGCGCGTAACACCCGCTGCACGTCCTCGGCGCACGCGGGACACGTGGCGGGCTCGTGGGGGTTCAGGGAGTGGCGAGGATCACTGCAGCGTCACAGTGACGCCGCCGGAGAAGGCGGAGTCGTGCAGCTCGAGGCTGGCCGGGGTCGCGTCCGCCGGTATGTCGAACACGACGATGCCGGTGAGCGAGTTGCCTGGGTTGATCTCCTCGTAGAGGGACTGTGCATCCTCGGAGAGGTAGAAGGCGGCCTCGGTATCGGCGCCCGCCTTCCGACCTTCGGTATCGATCAGGTACTGGTTGTCTCCGAGGAAAGAGCCCGGCGAGTCGCCATGGTTGGTCACCCTCATGGTGACGAACACGAACTTGCCTTGCGGCTCGGTGCCGAACTCCTCGGTCCCAATGATCGGCGGGCCGTCTTCGACCGCAGTCACGACGAACGTGAAATCCCCATCCCTGGCCTCTTCGCCGATGCGCGGAGGCTCCTGCTCGACCTCCTGCGGGACGGGCTCCACATCCTGTGGTGCAGGGTCCTCGGATGCGGCGGGCTCCTCGGCGGAAGTACCCGTTCCGGACACACCCTCCCCCAGGTCCTCGAACGCGCCGACAACGATCACGACCCCGACGATGGAGAGCACCAGGGCGACCGCGCTGGTGATGATTCCCCACAGCGCCATGGTCCCGTTGGTGGCTTCGCCACGCTTGGCACGGCCGCGTCCGGCGAAGCCGAGGATCAGGCCGATCACACCGAGGATGCCGGCGAGCCAGAAGAACAGTGGGATCAGACCGGAGATCGCGCCGATGATCCCGAGGATCAGCGCCGCGATCCCGAGACCGTTCCGTGCGGAGGAGGGCGGTGGCGTCGTGGCCCTTGGTGCCTCCTGCCCGGTCCACGCGGTGCCGTCCCAGTAGCGCTGAACCGGTGCGCCGGAGGGGTCCGGGTACCAGCCTGCGGGCGGGGTTGGTCGATCGTCGGCCATGGCGCTTCACCTCTGTGAGGGTCGGAACGGTAGCGCCCTTCCCGCGAGGCGGCAGACCAGATGAGCTTCCAATGATGATTGGAGCTGCCCCACGCCACCGCGAGGCCTCGGGGGGTCAAGCTGAGGCGCCCGGCGGGCGCGCCAACCCGCCCCCGCGCGGCCAGCCGTAGCGCCCGCCATCCCGGTCCCGGCGACGCGGCGCGCGGTGCAGGCGAGGCCGTGCCCGATGCCCAAAATGCAGGGGAGATGCTGGTCTTTCGCTCGATCCACAAAGCCTCACTCGCGATCAACTCACTCATCGGGGTGGTCTAGGTCGTCCACAGCCGGTCACGGGGCTGCGCACCCGGCGGCCGGCGGAGGTTGAACCGACCATGGTCTGCTAAGGATTGAGTCCCTCCTCCTGGACCCTCGCCTCAGCGCAAATCGCCGACCTAGTCCGCGTTCGACGTCTCGGTAGCTGGTTGCCCCACCACCCGACGGGCGGTCCAGGTCGCTCGCAGGGTTGACTCGTCCACGGGCTCGTGGCTGTACTCGTCGGTGACTGCCAACCTTCCGAAGCCTGCATCGACCAGCGCCTCCCGGACCTGCGCGTTGGTGAAGAAGTACTGGCGGTGGCGCTCGGTGAACGTGTCGCCGTCGCTGGTCCGGGTGACCTCGATCGTTGTGTCGCACGTCCGTGTGCGGACGTCTACGATGCTGGCGATGGCGAAGTAATGACCGTCTGCCTCGCCCTCAACCACGGGGTTGGACTCGGCGAAGTCCATCATCGTGTCGGTGTGCAGGTCGAAGATGAACCAGCCGCCGATTCGGAGTCGGCGGGACAATGCGACAATTGTCGCGCGCAGCTGAGCTGGGGTGAGGTAGTTCAGCCCGTCGAATGTGGAAATCGCCGCGTCGAAGACCCCATTGACCGTCAGGTCCGGAAGCGTCTGTTGCACCAGAACGACATCGGGGCCGAGGAGTCGGCGGGCGCGGGCGAGCATCGTGGCCGAGCCGTCCACACCGACGACGCGATAGCCGAGGGCAACGAGCTCGCGGGCCATCAGGCCGGTGCCGCAGCAGACGTCCAATACGGCGCGCACACCGGCCCCGTCCGAGTCCCAGAGCTGGTGGAGGTATGTGGCCCAGCGGTGATAGCAGGGGTCCACGACGATCTCGTCGTAGACCTCTGCTAATCGTGAGTACGCGTCAGCTGCAGTCACACCAACCGCCGCCACGGCCAGGTCAGATCCCGAGGATCTTGGCCTTGGCAGCCGTGAACTCATCGTCGGAGAGCACCCCCTGGCTGTGCAGCTGCGCGAGCTCCTGGAGCTTGGCCATCGACTCGTCCTGCGATGGGGCGGCCGGGGCCTGCTGAGGCGCTGCCTGATATTGCTGCTCTTCGGCCCGCTGGTCGTACCTCTCGGCCTGACGGCGGGCGACGCGGCCCGACACCGCGGTGGCTGTGCCGGCGACAACGGCCGTCCGGGCTGCCATGCGTAGGAGTCCCATGTGGATGCCTCTCTGTTCGTGGATGGGGCTGGTGTCTAACCCGCGGTGAGGACGGCCTCGACGACGTCGGCTGGGATGCGAATCTGGTCGATCACGACAGCATCAGCCGCCCGGCAGGCATCGACCACCTTGGCCGCCCAGACGTTCTCGAACGCGATCAAGAGCGCCGAGCTGTTCGGGGCGAGGTCGTCACTGACCTCCTCCGCGTCCTCTGCGCCGAGTGCGCCTGGATGGCGGACATCGATGGCGAGGAAACTGGGACCCACCTCGGGCTCCAGGTCCGACGCCTCGATCGTCGTGACGACGCCGTCCGCGTCTTTCATGACGAAGAGCAGGTCGATCACGCGGATGGTGCCAGTGTCGACGAGCTCCATCAGGGCCGGGGCTATCCGACCCGTGAACTTGTTGCCCGGGAATCCGATGATGACCACGTCGACAGGGCCGACTCCCATGGTGCCTCCTCGTTGCAGACGCTTCTCGGCCCAGGCAGACCGCCGGGCCGGGTTGAACCGTGCTCAGGCACTACTAACGTCGTCGTTGACGGGGAGGCTTTTGGACCACGCCGGCCTCGGCCCGCCACGACTTCGTCCCGGTGCCTGTAGCAGTGCCTTGCTCACCTCCGTGGATGGATCCCGCCTCACGACTCGCCGAGACTTCGGAATATACGGCAGCAGTCAGATTCCGGCTTGCCCTTCGGCCCGGCCCGAGGCGACGGCTTCTTGGAGAGCGGCGTAGTCCGCTTCGTTCTGGGCGGCGTAGGTTTCGGCAAAGTCGGCGATGGCGTTCTCGACCTTGTCGCCGCCGCCGAGGTAAGAAGCGATCGTCATGACGTGCTTGTCGACGTACCCCTGGTACGTGTGCAGAGGCTTCCAGGCGACCCGTAGCTCGCCCAGGTGGCGCTCAAGCACCGGGCTCCGCCGCTCTGCTGAACTCAGCTTCGGGCCGGGGGAACGGCTGTGGCCGGGGTCTCTTCGACGGCCGGCGTCTCCTCGGCTGCAACGGTTCGCTGGGTGGGGAGGGACGGCTGTCGCTTCGATGCTGCCGGCGGATTGAGGTCGAGCTGGCGGTCCAAGGTGATCGCCGCGTCGATAAGGGACAGATGCGTGAACGCCTGGGGGAAGTTGCCGATCTGCTCGCCGGTGAGCGCGATCTCCTCGGAGTAGAGGCCGAGGTGGTTGGCGTAGGTCAGCATCTTCGCGAAGGTGACGCGGGCCTTGTCGAGCTGCCCCGCGCGTGCCAGCGAGTCGACGTACGCGAACGTGCACAGCGAGAACGTTCCCTCGGAACCGCGGAGCCCGTCGGGTGAGGCTTCGGGGTCGTACCGGTAAACCAGGCTGTCGGTGACGAGCTCCCCGTCCATCGCCTCTAGCGTGGAGGTCCACATCGGATCGGTCGGGGTGATGAAGCCGACGGACGACATCCGCAGCAGCGAGGCGTCCAGGACGTCGGTGTCGTAGTGCTGCCGGAAGGCCTGACGGGTGGGGCTCCATCCCCGTTCCATGATCTGGTTGTAGATCGCGTCTCGCTCAGCACGCCAACGGTCCAGCGGAGCGGGACGTCCGTGGCTGTTCGCGAGCCGGATGCCACGATCCAGCGCCACCCAGTTCATGAGACGGCCGTAAGTGAAGTCCTGACGTCCGCCCCGGGTCTCCCAGATGCCCTCCTCGGGCTGGTCCCAGTTCTCGGTCACCCAGTCCAGCACGTCGCAGACCCTCTGCCAGCCGTGGTGGGCGGCATAGAGCCCGTGCTGGTCGGCGAAGAAGATGCTGTCGATCGCCTCGCCGTAGATGTCGAGTTGCAGCTGGTCCGCTGCTCCGTTCCCAATGCGGACCGGCGCCGATCCGCGGTAGCCCTCCCAGTGTGGGAGGACCTCCTCGGTCAGGTCGCTGGATCCGTCGATGCGGTACATGATGTTCAGCGGGCCGCCGCCGTCTCTGCCGACCTGCTCGTCCAAGCGGTCCCGGAGCCAACGCCCGAGAGCGGCCGCCTCGTCCTTGAAGCCCATGCCGAGTAGTGAGTACACGGAGAACGAGGCATCCCGGACCCAGGTGTAGCGGTAGTCCCAGTTGCGCTCGCCGCCGATCTGCTCTGGCAGCCCAGCGGTCGGTGCTGCCACGAGCCCGCCGCTCGGTGCATAGGTCATCAGCTTCAACGTGATCGCGGAGCGGTTCAGCTCCTCCCGCCACCGCCCGGAGTACGTCGACTGGGCGAGCCAGGACTCCCAGAAGTCGACCGTCTCGTCGAAAAGCCGCCACGCCTCGGCCACCCGCACCTGACGCACGGGTCCGGCCGTGTCGGTCTCCAGCTCCAGGCCGCGCATCTGGCCGGCAGTCAGTGTGACCTCGGCGTGCACGTCGCCGTGCGCGTCCACACGTGTGTGGGCCATCCGCTCGTCGTCCGGCTCACGAACGAGGTTGACCGTCATTGACGTACCGGCCCCGCCCTCGAAGACAACACCGTCCTCCGTCAGATGCGTCTTGTGGGGCTCGCGTCCGTAGTCGAACCGGGGAGCGATTTCGACCGCAAACGTCATCTGGCCCCGGACACACCGGACCATCCGCACGATCCGGTGCCTGCTCGAGGCGATCGCGCTGGTGACGGGCATGAAGTCGACCACCTCGCCGACGCCGGCCTCGGTCATGAAGCGCGTGACCAGGACCGCGGTGTCCGGAAAGTAGAGCTGCTTGCTGCTGAAGGCCTCCACCGTGGGGCGCACCCGGAAGTGACCACCGCGCTGCTGGTCGAGCAGCGCCCCGAAGATGCTCGGCGAGTCGAACCGAGGAGCACAGAACCAGTCGATGGAGCCATCAGTGGCGACCAGAGCCGCGGTCTGCAGGTCTCCGATGAGGCCGTGGTCGGCGATGAGCGGGTAGTCAGACATGTGCGAGACCTTACCCAGGGCGCTGAGGACGCCTGTTCGTGGACGACAGACATGTCACCCCTCAGGAGTCGGCTCTCGCGGGCCGGCCCGCATCATGCACGGATGATAATGTCTTGCGGCTCGGGCGACTGGCACGCTCGAGGTGCAGCTCCCCATGGGCGACGTATCGGCTCCGACTGAAGCGGGTGCACGTGACCGAGAGCGACGTGTCCGGACGGCCGTCGAGCGCCTTGCGAAGGGTGCTCGTTCCTCTTGCCCTCGCACAGTTCATCTGCAGCTTCGCCGGCTCGAACATGAACGTGATGATCAACGACATCAGCAAGGACCTTGACACCACCGTGCAGGGTGTGCAGACGGCGATCACGATCTTCTTGCTGGTGATGGCGGCGCTGATGATCCCCGGGGGGAAGCTCACCGACCGTTACGGCCGGAAGCGGTGCTTCACCGTCGGCCTCACCGTGTACGGGATCGGCGCCGTGTTGAGTGCGATCGCTCCCGGCCTGGGTGTCCTCATCATCGGAAACTCGATCCTCGAGGGCGTCGGCACGGCACTGCTGATCCCGCCGGTGTACATCCTCACGACGTTGCTGTTCACCGAGGTCAGCTCACGTGCACGCGCGTTCGGCGCGATCAGTGCGATGGGAGGCATCGGCGCCGCTGCGGGGCCCTTGATCGGTGGTCTCATCACCTCAGCGATCAGCTGGCGGGCCGCGTTCGTCTTCCAGGCGCTGGTCATCGCGCTGATCGTTCTGCTAAGCCGCCGCATCGAGGATCCCCTGCCCTCGGACCCGACGAGGCCCTTCGACACAGGGGGAGCGGTCCTGTCGGCCGTCGGCCTCGTCCTCGTCGTCATGGGCATCCTTGCGGCGGACAACAACGGCTGGCTCATGGTCACGCTGCTCGTCGCCGGCGGCCTCGTGCTGCTGTGGTTCTTCCTCTCGGTGCGCGCCAAGGAGCGTGCCGGGGAGGAGCCCCTGCTGTCGACGAGCCTTTTCCGCAACCGCACGTCCAACCTCGGCCTCGTCACCCAGAACATCCAGTGGCTCCTGCTTCTGGGGGTGTCGTTCGCAGTCGCGGGGTACCTGCAGGTCGTGCGCGGCTACAACGCGATCGAGACCGGCGTGATCTTCACAGCAGCCACGGTCGGGCTGCTCCTGTCGTCACTGGGAGCCGAGCGCTTCACGAAGCGGCGTGCGCAGCGGACGCTGATCATGGTGGGCTTCGTCATCACGATCAGCGGTGTCGGCGTCCTGCTCGCCATGGTGAGCGGCTCCCCGAGCGCCTGGGCCTTCGCGCCGGGCCTTTTCCTGGTCGGGTTCGGCCTCGGCGGAATGCTGACGCCCTCGGTGAACGTCGTCCAGTCGAGCTTCAGCGAGGAGCAGCAGGGCGAGATCTCAGGCTTGTCGCGCAGCGTGTCGAACCTCGGCTCCTGCCTTGGTACGGCGATCGCCGGCACCATCCTCGTCGCCGGACTCACCGAGAGCGCGTACGCCGCCGCCATCATCACGTTGGCGGTCATCGGGCTCGCCGGGCTCGTGGCCGCGGCACTTCTCCCTCGCAGTATGGTTCTGACCCGGATCCCAGACAGCGCCTGAGATCGCGGGAGACGTGCCACTTTGGATCTTGATCGGTGTTGCCTGAAGGGATGAGTGTGCCTGTGGCCCGGATGCCGCTCCGGGTGGCGGGTCCCCGGGTCCTCGGGTCGCCTCGGATCGAGCGGTTTGGTCAGGCCTCTGTTGGCAGAACACGCAGCCGGGTCAGAACCTCGGGCAGGATCTGCGGGCCAGGCGGCAGCCGCGCCACACCGCGGCGAACCTCGCCGTGTCGGCCGGCGCGAACGTGAAGGCAGTGCAACGCATGCTCGGGCACGCGCGGGCCTCGATGACCCTCGACGTGTACGCAGACCTGTTCGACGACGACCTCGAAGCGGTCGCCGATCGCCTCGACGAGATCGCACGGTCCGCAAGCACGCGGATTCCTGCGGACTCCGTGCGCACCGAGAAGGTGATCGCGATGCTCGACAAACGATCGACAACGCCTTGACCTGCGGTTTCGTGGCGGTCCTGACGGGACTTGAACCCGCGACCTCCGCCTTGACAGGGCGGCGAGCACTCCAACTGCTCCACAGGACCTTGCGCCGGAAACCCGGCCGAAGCCGCGATTCCGTGCCCCCAACGGGATTCGAACCCGCGCTGCCGCCTTGAAAGGGCGGAGTCCTAGGCCGCTAGACGATGGGGGCTACACCGTGACGGCCAGCCCTTGGCTCGTCGCCGTCGGGGACCGCTCAAGGATAGGGGCTGCGCCCGGCCTACACCAAACCGGCCCCGTCCATGATCGTGTCAACCTCGAGCCGCAAACGGGGGCCGCAGTCGACGTGATCACGGTGCGGAGGTCGTGGGCGACGGGGACTCCGTGGGCTCGCCGGCGTCACCCTCGTCTTCGTCGGCCTGGTGGCGTTGGATCTCCGCGCTGGTCAGGCCGAGACCGCCCAGCGTGATGTCGTCCCAGGCGAGGAACCGCTTCGTCTCCGGGTCCAGGTAGAGCACCGAGAGCATGACCGGCGTCGGCTCCTCGCCCTCGAGCGCTCGCAACCCGGCGCCGCCCGTGGACCCCTGAACCATGATCCGGGTGCCCTCGTCGAGCACGACCGTCTGCCGCTTGTGCGCATGGCCGGAAAGAACGAGTGGCGCCGTGCCGTCGAACAGCTCCGCATGGGTCGGATCGTGGAAAACGATGACATCGGCCGGCGAATTCAAATCGCGGGCCTCGTCGGCGAGCTCCTCGGTGGCGAGCCGGATGTCGTCGGCGGCCGTTCCGCGCGTCGTCTGGTCGGGAGTGAACCGCGGATCAGGAGCGCCGAGGAAACGGACCCCCGCCACGGTCACCGGCCTGCTGCCGTCCAGCACAACCGCGTTCGGCTCGGCCTTCACGGCGGCCTCCGTCAACACCGAGTCGTGGTTGCCCCGGACGAAGACATACGGCCGGTCCAGTCCCTCGATCGGAGTCACGTAGGTGGACTCGGGTGCCGTGCCATGGTCGGCGATGTCGCCCGAGTCGACGATCACGTCGACGTCGTACTGGTCGGCGACGGCCCTGATCACTTCCCACGCGGCAGGGTTGAGATGCAGGTCCGACACGTGGAGCAGCCTGATGGTCTCGTCGCCGGGAGCGAACGTGCCCAGCGACAGCGTCGTGTCATAGAGCTTCCCGACGTTCGTGACGATCGCGGCGAGCTGGTCGGCGTACGCATCGAAGTTGGAGGCGATGTCCTCGGCCGTGCCGACGAGCTGCGGAGCCGTCGAGAGCACTCCGGTGAACCG
>JBKPCP010000101.1:0-16342 GCA_046727475.1 Actinomycetota bacterium
CCGCCGACGCTGCGGCCGACCACGAAGCCCACGCGAACCGGTGAATCCGGACCGCCCGTGGCCGGAATCAGGTGGATCACCACGAGCGGGCGACCGACCCGCACACCGCGCCGCACGGTACTGCGGTAATCACCGGCGCCACGCAAACGGTTCTGGGGAGGCAGCACGCGTACTCCTCCCACCGAGAGCGGCATCGGCCGGCCGGGTTCAGGCCGACAGCCTGGCACGGCCCTTGCGACGTCGGGCGCCGATGATGGACCGACCGGCCCGGGTGCGCATGCGCAACCGGAAGCCGTGTGTCCTCGCGCGACGGCGATTGTTCGGCTGGAAGGTGCGCTTCACGTCCGGGCTCCATGGTCGAATGGAAGTTCAGCGGAGAGCCGACGATCACCTGGGCATGCGCGGGTAAACGCATACCTCTGGGGCGCTCGTCGGACCGACCCACGGTACGTGGAGACGGCGCCCAGGGTCAAACCGGGCACGGGCCGTACGCCGTTGCCGTCGCTACCGGGGCGCAACCGGCTACTGTCGCATCCGACGTGAGGCAACACCACGGAGCGACACGCCGAAAGCCTCCAGGAAACTGTGGACATCGGTTGATGCCGCCCTGCGGAGTTGTTAGCGTCGCGGCTTCGAACAGCGTCGTAGAGGCGGCGTGCACGCAGGGGGAGGCACCACGTTTCCGCAGGTCAGCCGAGGATGCCGACGGCAACTCGATCGACCGGGCGAACACTCCACATGCTGTGGACGACGGTGTGGACGTGCGGCGCGGATGGCGAACGACCCGTCGCCGGGTGCACCACCCGGTGCCGTCGGCACGGACAACAGGAGACGGTGTGACAGACGATCAGGGCGCCGCCTTCGACGCCGCTTGGGGAGCTGCCCTGGCTTCGCTCGACGATGTCGAAATCGGGCCGCAGCAGCGTGCTTTCTTGATGCAGGCCCGGCCTGTCACCCTCGTTCAGGACACCGCCGTCGTGGCCGTGCCCAGCGACTTCGCCCGAATCCAGATCGAGCAGCGACTGCGCCCGATGCTCGTCGACGCGCTCGGCCGAGCCCTCGGCCGTCCGGTCGGGCTCGCCGTCAGCGTGGCGCCGTCACCCGATACCGTCGACACCGATCCCGACGCCTCCGGGTTGGCCGACGTGACCACGATCGCGGCCCCCCAGACCGGCGCCGCCACGTTCGCCGCACTCAGCCCGCCGGCGACCGAAGTCGGGACGACGTATCCCGTCGCCCACAAGGTCGTCGCCGAACCACGCCGGGCGGACAGTGAGCAGCCTCGGCTCAATCCCCGGTATGCCTTCGAGACGTTCGTCATCGGCTCGAGCAACCGCTTCGCTCATGCGGCGGCCGTGGCAGTGGCCGAGGCGCCCGGCAAGGCGTACAACCCGCTGCTCGTCTACGGCGACTCAGGCCTGGGCAAGACCCACCTGCTCCACGCGATCGGCCACTACGCGCGCACGATCTACCCGGGCACCCGAGTGCGATATGTCAGCTCGGAGGAGTTCACCAACGACTTCATCAACTCCATCCGCGACGACAAGGCCTCGGCCTTCCAGCGTCGGTACCGTGATGTCGACGTCCTGCTGATCGACGACATCCAGTTCCTGGTCGGCAAGATCCAGACGCAGGAGGAGTTCTTCCACACCTTCAACACCCTGCACAATGCCAACAAGCAGATCGTCATGACCTGCGACCGGCCGCCGAAGCAGCTCTCCAACCTCGAGGATCGCCTTCGTAACCGATTCGAGTGGGGTCTGATCTGTGACGTACAGCCACCGGACCTCGAGACGCGAATCGCGATCCTGTCCAAGAAGGCTGCTCAAGACCACCTGAACGTGCCGCCCGACGTCCTGGAATACATCGCCAGCCGGATCGCCACCAACATCCGCGAACTCGAGGGTGCACTGATCCGGGTGACCGCCTTCGCCAGCCTCAACAGGCAACCGGTCGAGCTCGCCCTGGCCGAGGCGGTGCTGCGCGATCTGGTGCCTACCGACAGTGGCCCCGAGATCACCGGTGCCACGATCATGGCTCAGACTGCCGCTTACTTCGGCCTCACCATCGAGGATCTCCAAGGCACCAGCCGGAGTCGGGTTCTGGTCACCGCGCGCCAGATCGCCATGTACCTCTGCCGCGAGCTCACCGAGCTGTCACTGCCCAAGATCGGTCAGCAGTTCGGAGGCCGTGACCACACGACCGTCATGCATGCGGAACGCAAGATCCGACATCTGATGGCCGAGCGTCGCAGCGTCTTCAACCAGGTCACCGAGCTCACCAACCGAATCAAGCAACAGGCGAGACAATCGTGATCTACTTCTCACAGCCTGTGGAAAAGACTGTGGACCGGGCCGGCAAGGTTGCGGATCGGCAGGGGACGCGTGCAGTCGGCCGGTGGATACCGCGTTGGCCTCCACGGCGGCAGGCCGGCGGTTCCCACAGCTCTTCTGGATGGCCAATACGGCATCTAGCTGGGCGGATGAGCTTTGTCCACAGCATCCACCGTCGCTATGACGATGACGAGAAGACAAGAGGATTCTGCAAGGACGCGCACTTGCCCGGCCTCGACCTGTGGATTACACATGCTGGTCCACTTGTCCTCCCCGCGTGGAAGGATGGCGACCGCCCGCATGGGTGGACGGGCGTGACGACGGGTTCGAGTCGGGCTGTGCCCGGCGGGAGGACGGTGGAGCAGTGAAGTTCCGGCTCGAACGCGACGTGCTGGCCGAGGCTGTGGCCTGGACGGCACGCACGCTGCCCAATCGTCCAACCGTCCCGGTGCTCGCGGGCCTGCGGATCGATGCCGCAGACGGGTCGGTCACGTTCTCTTCGTTCGACTACGAGGTTTCCGGTCGGGTCACGGTTGAGGGTGAGGTGGCCGACCCGGGCACGGCTCTCGTCTCCGGACGGTTGCTGGCCGACATCGGGCGCTCCCTGCCGGGCCGACCGGTCGACGTCACCGCTGACGGCTCCAAGGTGGTGATCACCTGTGGCAGTGCACGCTTCACGCTGCAGACATTGCCGGTCGAGGAGTACCCCGAACTGCCCGCGCTGCCCGAGTCGTCCGGCACGGTCGACGCCGCAGTGCTCGCCGAGGCCGTCAGCCAGGTCGCGGTAGCCGCCGGGCGTGACGACATGCTGCCCACGCTCACGGGTATCCGGATCGAGATCGAGGGCGAGACCGTCACCCTGGCAGCTACCGACCGCTATCGACTCGCCGTCCGGGAGTTGACCTGGCGGCCGGGGCGGCCAGAGTTCTCCGCCATAGCGCTGGTGCCGGCCCGCACGCTGGTCGACACCGCGAAGACGCTGGCCGGGGAAGGCGAGGTCACACTGGCACTCGCCGGTGGTGCCAGCGACAGCCTGATCGGGATCGCAGCCGGCGGCCGGCGCACGACCAGCCGCCTCATCGACGGCGAGTGGGTACCCAACTACCGCCGGTTGTTCCCAGCCGAGACCGCCACGGTCGCGCGGGTCGAGATGCCGGCCTTGGTGGAAGCCGTCAAGCGCGTCGCATTGGTCGCCGAGCGGAACACACCGGTTCGGCTGACGTTCGAGGAAGGCCAGGTGGTGCTCGAGGCGGGCAGTGGAGAGGATGCGCAGGCATCCGAAGGGCTGCCCGGCTGGGTCGATGGCCCGCCCATCGCCACCGGCTTCAACCCGGGCTACCTACTCGACGGCCTGCAGGCCATCGACGCCCCGTTCGCCCATCTCTCGTTCACCGAGCCACTCAAGCCTGCCGTGCTGCAAGGGGCACAGAGCGCGGAGGGCGATCCGGTCCCCGGCTACCGCTACCTCGCAATGCCGATCAGGCTGTCCAGCTGAAGCCGGCCCACGCGCCGTCGTCGGAGGTAGACACCATGGAACTCGGTCTAGTGGGGCTCGGGCGCATGGGCGGGAACATGCGCGAGCGGCTCCGCCGCGCAGGCCACACCGTCATCGGATACGACCGCAACCCGGAGGTCAGCGACGTCGCCAACTTGGGCGCCATGGTGGAGCAGTTGTCCGCGCCGAGGGCCGTCTGGGTCATGGTCCCGGCCGGCACCGCGACACGCTCCGTGGTCGAGGAGCTGGCGGCATTGCTCACCGATGGCGACGTCGTCATCGACGGCGGGAACTCGCGGTGGACCGACGACCAGACCAATGCCGCATACCTGGCCGAACGCGGCATCGGTTACGTCGACTGCGGAGTCTCCGGCGGAGTATGGGGACTGGAGAATGGTTATGGCCTGATGGCCGGCGGCGCCGGCGCCGACGTCGAGCGCCTGATGCCGGTGTTCGACGCGCTGCGGCCGGAGGGCCCCCGCGACGAGGGGTTCGTGCATGCCGGTCCGGTCGGTGCGGGGCATTTCGCCAAGATGGTGCACAACGGGATCGAGTACGGCCTCATGCAGGCCTACGCCGAGGGATACGAGCTGCTCGCCGCCACCGACGTCGTCACCGACGTTCCCGGCGTCTTCAAGGCATGGTCCCGCGGCACCGTCGTGCGGTCGTGGCTGCTCGATCTGCTGGTGGCGGCGCTGGAGGAAGACCCTGGCCTCGCTGGCATCAAGGGCTACGTCGAAGACTCCGGCGAGGGCCGTTGGACGATCGAGGCTGCCATCGACCACGCGGTGCCGGCACCGGTCATCTCGGCCGCACTGTTCTCACGGTTCGCTTCCCGGCAGGACGACTCGCCGGCGATGAAGGCCGTTGCGGCACTTCGCAACCAGTTCGGCGGGCATGCGGTCCGGGCTGCCGACGAGGCAGGCCCGACCTCCGGCACCGGCGACGCTCGCACCTGACGGATGTACCTCTCGCACCTGTCGCTCGCCGACTTCCGGTCTTACGCCGAGGTCGAGCTCCCGCTGGAGTCTGGCGTCACCGCGTTCGTCGGGCCGAACGGGCAGGGCAAGACCAACCTGGTCGAGGCCGTCGCCTATCTCGCGACGCTGGCCAGCCACCGGGTCGCGCACGACGGACCGCTGGTACGGCTGGGCACCGAGCGTGCCGTCGTGCGCGGCAACGTGACGCAGGGCATGCGCTCCAGCCTGATAGAGATCGAGATCACCCCGGGTAGAGCCAACCGGGCCAGGATCAACCGCTCTCCGGTGCCGCGGCCGCGCGATGTTCTCGGGCTGCTCCGCACCGTGCTCTTCGCGCCCGAGGACCTGGCGCTGGTCAAGGGCGACCCGTCCGACCGCAGGCGGTTCCTCGACGATCTGCTCGTGGCGCGGGCGCCGCGGTTCGCCGGTGTCCGGTCCGACTACGACCGGGTGCTCAAGCAACGCAACGCCCTATTGAAGTCGGCCGGCGCCGCCGTGCGGGCCAGCCGGGGCGGCGCCGGCAACGTTCCGGACCTGCGCACCCTCGACGTGTGGGACAGCCACCTGGCCCGGGCCGGTGCCGAGTTGCTGGCCGCTCGGCTCGAACTGGTCGAAGGGTTGCGGCCGCTGGTCGCCAAGTCTTACGACGCGATCGCCGAGGGCATCACGAAGGGCGACGCCCGGCTGGACTACAGGTCGTCGCTCGGCCCCGACGTGGATCTCGCCGCCGATCGGGATGTCCTGTCCGCTGCGCTTCTCGACGCGTCCGGGCGAATGCGCCGAGAAGAGATCGAGCGAGGCATCTCCCTGGTGGGTCCTCACCGCGACGATCTCGTACTCGGGCTCGGCCCGATGCCGGCCAGGGGCTACGCCAGCCAGGGCGAGGCGTGGTCGTTCGCCCTGGCCTTGAAGCTCGCGTCGTACGAGCTGCTGCGTATGCTCGGCGACGATCCCGTGCTGCTGCTGGACGACGTGTTCGCCGAGCTCGACGGAGGCCGCCGCGACCGGTTGGCGCAGCACGTCGCGCGGGCCGAGCAGGTGCTGGTCACTGCTGCCGTGCCCGCCGATGTGCCGGACGGTCTCGCGGGTGCCAGGGTCGACGTCATGGGCGGCGAGCTCCGGAGGATCCGGTGACGGGCCCCGAGCCGGTGGGCTCGTCCGACCCCACCCCGGTGCCTTCGGATGGCCCAGCAGCGGGTGAGTCCTGGGATCCAGACGGGACGGACCTGGCCCGGGCGCTGCTCGGGCGGGCGCGTGGCAGCGGTCGGGCGGGATCAAGACAACCGGCGCAGGGGCCGGACGCTCGCGGTGACCAGCGCCGGCGATGGAGTCCGGGCGCGGGATGGAGCGGGCCGAACCGCGACGAGCGTGATCCGCAACGTCTCGAGACGGCGGTCGAGCGGCTGGTCGGTGAGCACGGGTGGGGCCGGGACCTCGCCGTGCACGGCGTGGTGGCCCGGTGGGATCAGATCGTCGGCGCCGATATCGCATCACACGTCAGGCCGGAGAGCTACGCCGACGGCGAGGTCACCGTTCGTGCTGACTCGACGGCCTGGGCAACCCAGGTCAAACTCCTCGCGCCCAATCTGGTCCGCCGGCTGAACGAGGAGATCGGCGATAGCACAGTCACCCGGGTCAATGTGCTCGGGCCGCACACGCCGACCTGGCGGAAGGGGCGGCGCAGTGTTCGCGGCCGCGGCCCCCGCGACACCTACGGCTGAGGGACGGCGCAGGCCGATGTAGGCCGATTCATGCCACCCGCGCGGGTAGGGGGATTAGACAACGAGGGTTTCTGGCCACAGATAGGCCACAGCGGCCCGTACAGTGCGCGTTCTGGGCCCGGCTAAGGGTAGACTTCAACTACCACCCAGGCCGCTCCGGCCTCCTGCGGGCCACAGACGCCCGCGGCTGGTCAAGGGCGGCCTGATCCCTGGCAGGAGGTCTTCCACCCGTGACGCAGCCGGACACAACGGCAGCCCTGACCACGTCGTACGACGCAAGCGACATCACCGTCCTCGAAGGCCTCGAAGCAGTTCGCAAGCGCCCGGGCATGTACATCGGCTCGACGGGAGAACGCGGCCTTCATCACCTGGTCTACGAGGTCGTCGACAACTCTGTCGACGAAGCCCTGGCCGGCCAGGCCGACCGGATCGAGGTCACGCTTCTTCCCGGCGGCGCCGTCCGTGTGATCGACAACGGCCGCGGCATCCCCGTCGACGAGCACCCGATCGAAAAGCGACCCGCGCTGGAGGTCGTGATGACCACCCTCCACGCGGGCGGCAAGTTCGGTGGTAGCGGCTACAAGGTGTCCGGCGGCCTACACGGCGTCGGCGTCTCCGTCGTCAACGCCCTCTCCAGCCGGCTCAGGGTCGACGTCGCCCGCGACGGATACCACTGGCACCAGTCCTACACGTACGGCAACCCGGACGGCCCGGTCCGGGTTGGTGAGGCGACCGACGACACCGGCACCACCACGACATTCTGGGCCAGCCCGGACATCTTCGAGACGATCGACTACGACTTCGAGACGCTGTCGACCCGGTTCCGAGAGATGGCCTTCCTCAACAAGGGCCTGGCCATCGTGCTCCGCGACGAGCGTCCGCAGGGCATCGACCCCGGCGCCGAGGAGGACGTCGAGACGCAGCAGACGTCTGGCCCACGTGAGGTCCGGTACCGGTACGAGGACGGCCTGGTCGACTACGTCACCCACCTCAACCGGGGAAAGGAACCGGCCCACCGCACCATCGTCGCCTTCGAGGCCACGTCCAACGGCGAGCTCACCCAGACCATGAGCCTCGAAGTCGCCATGCAGTGGAACGCGGGGTTCACCGAGTCGGTGCACACGTTCGCGAACACGATCAACACCCACGAGGGCGGTACCCACGAGGAGGGCTTCCGCGCCTCACTGACCTGGCTGGTCAACAAGTTCGCCAGGGACTGGGGAGTCCTCAAGGAGAAGGACGTCAACCTGACCGGCGACGACGTCCGCGAGGGACTCACCGCGATCGTCAGCATCAAGGTCGAGGAGCCGCAGTTCGAGGGCCAGACCAAGACCAAGCTCGGCAACACCGAGGCCAAGGCCTTCGTCCAGCGGGTCGTCAACGAGCAACTGGGCGCCTGGTTCGAGCAGAACCCGTCCGAGGGCAAGGCGGTCGCCCGTAAGGCACAGAGCGCCGCCATCGCCCGGCTCGCGGCACGCAAGGCGCGCGATGCCGCCCGCAGCCGCAAGGGCCTGCTTGGGGGTGGCGGGCTTCCGGGCAAGCTGGCCGACTGCCAGTCGACCAACCCGGAAGAGTGTGAGCTGTTCATCGTCGAAGGAGACTCCGCCGGCGGCCCGGCCAAGCAGGGGCGCGACCCCAGAGTGCAGGCGATCTTGCCGATCCGCGGCAAGATCCTCAACGTCGAGAAGGCCCGGATCGACCGGATCCTGCAGAACCAGGAGGTCCAGGCGATCGTCAGCGCGCTCGGCACCGGCGTCCAGGAGGAGTTCGACCTCAACCGCCTGCGCTATCACAAGATCGTGTTGATGGCCGACGCCGACGTCGACGGTCAGCACATCCGCACGCTGTTGCTGACACTGCTGTTCCGGTTCATGCGTCCGGTGATCGAGCACGGCTTCGTCTTCCTGGCCCAGCCGCCGCTGTACAAGCTGAAGTGGATGGGTCGCGACACCGCGCCTGAATATGCCTATTCCGATCGGGAGCGCGACGCCCTACGAGAGGCCGGACAGGCCATGGGCAAGCGGCTTCCCAAGGACGACCCGATCCAGCGCTACAAGGGCCTGGGCGAGATGAACGACGACGAGCTGTGGGAGACCACCATGGACCCGGCGCAGCGGATCCTGCTCCAGGTCACGCTCGAGGACGCCGCACAGGCCGACGACATCTTCACCACGCTGATGGGAGAAGACGTCGAGAGCCGCCGCAGCTTCATCCAGCGCAACGCGCGGGACGTCCGGTTCCTGGACATATAGAGCGATGAGGTGCCCGAGCGAGGAACGAGCGAGGGACCGAATGCGACCAGGTAGATAGAGCGATGAGGTGCCCGAGCGAGGAATGAGCGAGGGACCGAATGCGACCAGGAAGATGGCTCTCGATGGCAACGCCGCGCGGCTGCTGCGCGTCAGACCTGATGTGCGGCCCGTGCGGCCCACTGGAGGAAACAATCCGTGACTGACGACATCACGACCGAGGCCGTCCCGCCAGGCGGCCGGATCGAGCCTGTCGACCTCCAGGTCGAGATGCAGCGCTCGTACCTCGACTACGCCATGAGCGTGATCGTGGGCCGCGCCTTGCCCGACGTCCGCGACGGGCTCAAGCCGGTGCACCGCAGGGTCATCTACGCGATGTTCGACGGCGGCTACCGTCCGGACCGTCCGTTCTCCAAGTGCTCACGCGTCGTCGGCGACGTCATGGGCAACTACCACCCGCACGGCGACCTGGCGATCTACGACACCCTGGTCCGGCTCGGCCAATGGTGGTCGATGCGCTACCCACTGGTGCACGGGCAGGGCAACTTCGGATCCCGCGGCGACGACCGTCAGGCCGCACCGCGCTACACCGAGTGCAAGATGGCGCCGCTGGCCATGGAGATGGTCCGCGACATCGACGAGGAGACCGTCGACTTCTCGCCCAACTACGACAACCGCGGCGCCGAACCCGACGTCCTGCCGGCCCGGTTCCCGAACCTGCTGGTCAACGGCTCCGGCGGCATCGCCGTCGGCATGGCGACCAACATTCCGCCGCACAACCTGCGTGAGGTTGCCGCCGGTGTCCAGTGGTACCTCGAGAACCCGGAGGCCGAGAGTGACGAGCTCCTCGAGGCGCTTCTGAAGCGGATCAAGGGCCCCGACTTCCCGACCAACGGGCTGATCGTCGGAACCAGTGGAATCGAGCAGGCGTACCGGACCGGCCGTGGGTCGGTCATCATGCGTGCCGTCGTCGACGTCGAGGAAGACAACAAGGGCCGCACGTGCCTGGTCGTCACCGAGCTGCCGTACCAGGTCAACCCCGACGCCCTGACCCGCAAGATCGCCGAGCTGGCCGATTCGGGCAAGGTACCCGGCATCGCCGACCTGCGCGACGACTCCTCGTCCCGCACCGGCATGCGGTTGGTCGTCGTGCTCAAGCGCGACGCGGTCGCCACCGTCGTCCGCAACAATCTCTACAAGCACACGCAGCTGCAGGACACCTTTGGCTGCAACATGGTGGCGTTGGTCGACGGCGTGCCGCGCACCCTGCCGTTGGACGCGTTCGTCCGGCACTGGGTGAACCACCAGATGGAGGTCATCCGCCGCCGCACGACGTTCCGACTGCGGAAGAGGCGCGACCGGCTGCACATCGTGCTGGGGCTCCTGAAGGCGATCGACGCGATCGACGCGGTGATCGCACTCATCCGCCGGTCTCAGGACGTCGACGCGGCCCGTGCTGGTTTGAAGGAGCTTCTCGAGATCGATGACGTCCAGGCGACGGCGATCCTGGACATGCAGCTGCGCCGGCTGACCGCCCTGTCGCGCGAGGAGCTGCAGAACGAGCACGACACCCTTCGCGCCGAGATCACCGACCTCGAGGAAATTCTCGGCTCCGACGCCCGCAAGCGGACGATCATCCGCGACGAGCTGGCCGAAATCGTCGACAAGTACGGCGACGATCGACGCACCCGGCTGGTCCCGGCCGAGAACGACATGACTGCCGAGGATCTCATCCCCGAGGAGCCGGTCGTCGTCACGATCACCCGCGGCGGCTACGCCAAGCGCACGAAGGCGGATCTCTACCGGTCCCAGAAGCGTGGTGGTAAGGGGGTCCGCGGAGCCCAGTTACGCGAGGACGACGTCGTCGAGCAGTTCTTCGTCACGACGACCCACCACTGGATCCTGTTCTTCACCAACCGGGGCCGGGTCTACCGGGCCAAGGCGTACGAGCTGCCCGAGCTGGCCCGTGATGCGAAGGGCCAGCACGTCGCGAACTTGTTGGCCTTCCAGCCGGACGAGAAGATCGCCAAGGTGCTGGCGCTTCGCGACTACGAGCAGTCGCCGTACCTCGTGCTCGCCACCAAGCACGGCCTGGTCAAGAAGACGCGGCTCACCGAGTACGACTCGAACCGTAGCGGCGGCGTCATCGCCGTGGCGTTCCGCAACGAGTCCGACGAGGTGATCGGAGCGGAGCTCGTCGGTCCGACCGACGACATCCTGCTGGTGTCACGCAAGGCACAAGCGATCCGATTCACCGCGACCGATGAACAACTCCGGCCGATGGGACGTGGCACGGGTGGGGTGTACGGCATGAAGTTCCGAGACGGCGACGAGTTGCTGTCGATGTCCGTGGTTCGCGACGGAACGGACTCCTATGTGTTCACCGTCACCGATGGTGGGTATGCGAAACGCACAGCAGTAGAGGACTACCGGGTCCAAGGACGCGGAGGGCTCGGCATCAAAGCCATGAAGATCAACGAAGGTCGCGGCTCGCTCGTCGGTGGCCTGGTGGTCACCGAGGGCGACGAGGTGCTGGCGATCCGCTCCACCGGTGGAGTGACACGAAGCCCGGTACGCGACGTGCCGGCCAAGGGTCGTGACACCATGGGGGTCAAGTACGTCGCTCTCGGCGCGGGGGACGCCGTCGTTGCGATCGCCCGCAACGCCGAGGACGATGCGGTGACGGAGTCCGTTTCGGCAGACCCCGGGCCCGGACTCGAAGGGTGATGGCTTGTGACGAGTAGCGGCGGGACACAGCGCCCGACGTCGGCCTCCGAGGTGCACCAGGACGCGCCGATCGGGGTCGAACCCACCATCGACGGTATGCCGTCGGGCAACGGCTCCGCCCCGAACGGACCCGCGGCGGACCAAGGTGGACGCAGTGGTCACGCCAGTTCCACGGCAAAGGCATCGACGGCTCTGGAGGTGGCCGCAGCCCTGCGAGCGCAGGCGTCGCGCGCCGCGGAGGCGACCCGGCAGGCCACCCGCCGGGTACAGGGTGCCTTGACGACCCAGCCGGATCCGGCCATCGACACGGTGAAAGCGCCACGGTCGGTGACCGCAGGCGCCGCCTCTGCCCGGGCTGCCTCCACGACGGCTGCCGCCGATGCCACGCCGTCCTCCGCGTCGGGCAGTCCGTACTACTCCACGCCGACGGGTGCTGCCGCCGCGATAGCTGCCACGGCCCCCACACGAAGCAGGGACCAGGAATCGGAGTCCCCTCCGGCCAGCCCCACGGTCGCGCCAACATCGCCACCTCCGTCCGCTGCGTCGGTCTTCGCCTCACCCCTGGCCGCAGCGCCGGCGCCTGTGGTCCCCGCGCCCCCGGCCGCTCCCGGGCCGGTGTCGCGTGGTGAGGGCATGGTCGACGCGGCGGAGACCGAGGTCAGCCTGGAGGCCCGGCCGGAGCAACTGCGCACGCCCGCGCCGCATCGAGGGTCCTCGACGCGTTCGACGGCCTCGACCCGACGCTCCACGCGGGTGCGCAAGGCAAGGCTGCGCCTGCTCCGCGTCGACCCCTGGTCGGTGATGAAGACGGCGTTCCTACTGTCGGTCGCGCTGGGCATCACGCTGTTTGTCGCAGTGGCGGTCCTCTGGTCGGTGCTCGACGCCGCCGGTGTGTTCACTGCCGTCGGCGACCTGGTGCGCGACCTGACGTCGTCCGAGACCAATGTCGGCTTCGAGCTGGAGAACTACACCGCGCTGTCGCGGGTACTCGGGTTCACGACTCTGATCGCGGTGATCGACGTCATCCTGGTCACGGCCCTGGCCACCCTCGGCGCGTTCCTGTACAACCTGTCCGCCAGCCTGCTCGGCGGCCTCGAATTGACCCTCGCCGAGGACGACTGACGGGTTTGGGTCGTCGCTGCGCGCTGGGGTAATCTACTGCGACGCAGAGCGCGCCCAGGGCCTATAGCTCAGTCGGTTAGAGCGCTTCCCTGATAAGGAAGAGGTCAGTGGTTCAAGTCCACTTAGGCCCACCCATCATCTGACCTGGTCAACGCGGTACTGATTGCGGTTGGGTGCCTCCATCGCCGTTGTTGATCTCGAAGTCAGCAATCGGTGAAGACCGGGATTCACGGGGATCGTCGATTGTCATCCCTGCTATCCCTGACTTAGGAGCCCATGAGTGCACGTCCGCATGACGACTAGTGCCGGTAAGGCGGGCAAGCCGAACGAGGACTTCGCCGGCGCTGTTCCCGGCGCTGCTGTGCTGCTGGACGGCGCCGGCATCCCGGGAACCGAGTCGATCTGCTCCCACGGTGTCGCCTGGTATACGCACCGTCTCGGCGGCGCGCTGCTCGGCCGGCTATCGCGTGACGACGGGCGAGACCTCACGGCGATCCTCGCCACCACGATCGGCGAGATAGCCGCCGATCACCGCGGCACCTGCGACATCACGAACGCCAGCAGCCCGCAGGCGACCGTGGTGATTGTCCGCGCCCACCGGGGCCGCTTGGACTATCTCCTGCTCGCGGACTCCTTCCTCGTCCTCGACCAGGTCTGCGATGGCCCGCAGGTCATCACCGACGAGCGTGAGGTCACCACCAGGCGCATCTGCTCGGCGTCCCTGGATGGCGTTCCTAGGGGAACGCAGGAGTACGACCGCATCCGAGACTCTTGCATCGAGGCGCTGCGGGCTCGCCGGAACCAGCCGGGCGGCTACTGGATTGCCAAGGATGATCCGCACGCGGCGGAGGAAGCGGTAACCGGCAGCCGGCCTCTTCATGACCTGGACAGCGTCGCGCTGCTCAGCAATGGCGCCAGCCGCATCGTCAGCCCGTACGGCCTGACCGACTGGCCCGGCGTACTGGAACTGCTCGGCACTGACGGGCCGGCAGATATCATCCGCCGCGTCCGGCAGGCCGAAGCCCGCACTTCCGCAGGCCCCGACGCTCCGGCCCCTGACGACGCCACGGTTGCGCACTGCACCCACCTGCCGCGCTCCGAGGTCGACGAACTGTCGCAGCCAGCAGCTAGCCGCTAGTGCCCGCTGAACCTGCCCACATGCACCACCGGTGGGGGAATCTCGAAGGCTAAGTGTTCCCCCATCAGAGACTGCTGCGAGAGGCCCCACGCGCCGACCAACGCCAGGAACCGCCGTGTTCCGCGGTCGCCCGGTGGCCCACTGCCAGCACGTCTCAGGCATCGCGCCGTCGGGTCCCGTCAGTACAGCCCTCCTCCACCGCCGGCACCGCTACCGCTGCTGAAGAACGCAACGTAGACGATCAGGTACACGACCACTCCCGCGACCGCGTAGATCGCCAGCCACTTCTTCCACTTCCGGCCGTAGCCAACGCTCTTGTTCGCCATGACTTACCTCCTGTTGTCCGATGAGCGGTGGTTTCCGCTCTGCAGGTACTACGGAGTCCAGTGCCCGGGCGGTTCGCGTTAGCCCCGGTCTTTCAGTAGTGGCCACAAGGTGCTGTTGATGATCTTGTTAATGGGGTTTCCACCGGGTATCTGATTCGGGGGCGTGCGAATGGTGCCGGTGTGCTCGTGCCGGCTGCTCCGGGTTCTCGGGTCGTGGGGCGGAAGCGATGTGTGGCGGGTCAGATGCGCAGCGGCTGCTGGAGGGCGGCGAGGCGGGAGAAGGCTGCGGCCAGTTCGTATCGCCAGGACCAGTGCTCGCCGATGCGCACGAACACTCGCGGGATGGAAATCGGCACAGCCCGGTGTGTGCCGCAGCGGATGCGGTCCTCGACGCCGGCGTGGGCGCGCGGTGGCGTGCCTCCAGCGCGGAGAGCTGCTCGACCGGTGTGTCGGTGGCGAAGGCCTGGAGCCGCCAGCCGTCGACACGTCCAGCCCACGATCGGTGCGCAGGGATCGCAGGTGTGCCAGCCACGCCTTTGGAGCAGCCGGCCGCCCGTGACAGGGCGGGTGATCCGCTCAATAGTCAACGAGTGCGCCGCAGGAGATGTTCACGGTGGCGGAGGTCATGGTTCGGGCGTGATCTGACGCCACGAAGGCCGCCACGTGACCGACGTCGGCCAGCGTCGCCGTCCGGTTCAGCAGGGCTGCTTGCTCGATCCCAGAGACGATCTCATCGCGGCCCGCAAAGTTGTCAGGGACGGTCTCTGGCACACCGCCCGTCTTTATGGTGACGAAGCGCACGCCGTGGGGCCCGAGCTCGCAGGCCCATTGCCGGCGAAGGCTCTCCACTGCATCGAACGCCACGCACAGGCCCCCGAGCAGCGGGACGGGCTCACCTGTTCCACCGAATGCCAAGATGACCCCAGCCTCTTGCTTGATCATGTATCGAGCTGCCGCCCGGACGGTCAGGAACTGCGTCTGCACGACTGTCGTGACCGGGCGAGTGACGTCCTCGAGCGACATCTCGGCCAGCGGAGTGCCTTGCACATCTCCGAACGAGATGAGGTTGAAGGAGACATCGATGCGGCCGGCCCGCTCCGCAACCGAGTCGACGTAGGTTTCGACGGCCTGCTCGTCGAGTGCGTCGACGACATCGGCCTCGGCTGAGCCGCCGTCGGAACGGATCTCGTGGGCGACCGTGTCGAGCTTGCCTCGTGTACGACCCGCCAGGAATACTCGGGCCCCCTCGCGGGCGAAGGCGCGGGCTACGGCACCGCCGATCGAGCCGCCCGCTCCGTAGATCACGGCAGTCTTGTCATCCAGCAGCACGTGCGTCCTCCAGTCCTGACCGCACGGGCGGGCAGCCCGGCCCTACCCAATGATCTACCTGATGCGGGCCCGGAGAGTGCACGTCCAGATCGACGAGCAGCGTGCACATCTCGTCCTGGAATGGCGGAGGCTAGGGCAGGGACGATTCGACGACCAACGCCGCCTCGACAAGATCCTCGCCGAGGTACACGCCCGGGACTTCTTTCCTGGCCGACGGTGCGACGAATGCATTGCCGGCGTAGAAGGCTCGTACGCCGGGGAGGGCATCTGCGGCGGCGATTGCCTCCACCGCGGTTCGACGCGTCACACTCCGCTGCGCTGTGACGACGGCACCGATCGCTCGCATGGCCTGAGCGGCGGAGACCAGCGCCTCGGTCGGCGTCCTTGCCCCGAGCACCCGGCACGGCCAGCCGCGCCTGGCCAGAATCACGGCGAACGACTCCAGCCCGATCGTATGCAGGTCCAGAGGACCGCAGGCGAGGACGATCGGATGGGGGCGGAAGGGCGGTGGCGCCAGGAACGCCTGCCGGGACAGCCAGGCGCGCACGCTATCGGTGGCGAGGTGCTCGCGCCCGACGTCGCACCGGCCGGCCTTCCACCGCGCGCCGATCTCGCGCATCGCGGGCAGGATCGCCCGGCGGATGGTTTCCTCGACGCCCAGTCGCTCGGTTGATGCGTCGAGCGCGGCCCGAAGTCGTGCGGTGTCGAGCGCCAGCGCAGCATTGAGGATCGGCTCAGCCGGTGACCCGTCCCCGGACGGGACCACCACGGCGTTCCGAACTATCGCCACCGCATCCCTCGTACTGTGTCCCTTCGTCACGAGATCGCGTAGCGCGCGTAACTGCTCGAGCTCGACGTCGCCGTAGCGGCGGTGCAGGCCATCGGTTCTCGGCGGAGCGGGAAACTCGTAGCGCCGCTCCCA
>JBKPCP010000102.1:0-21877 GCA_046727475.1 Actinomycetota bacterium
GCTCGCGGGTCTCGGCCGTGCGGGGGGTCAACTGCGACGGGGTCATGCGCACGCTCGCCATGCGCGGACTGGTCGAGGAAGCGGGAGTGGACGTCGAGACCGGCGCGACGCTCTACCGGACATCGTCGCTCTTCCTCGAGCGCCTGGGCATGTCGTCGTTGGACGAGCTCCCGCCGCTGGCGCCGTTCCTGCCGGACGTCGGGGACGTCGACGGTGTCGAGTGAGGCCGGTGTCCGGCTCCAGAAGGTTCTGGCCGCCGCCGGCGTCGGCAGCCGGCGCGCCTGCGAGGAGCTGATCGCGGCCGGCCGGGTGGAGGTCGACGGCACGCTCGTGCGCGAGATGGGAACCCGGGTCGATCCCGCGACCGCGGTCATCAAGGTCGACGGGATGCGGGTGGCGCCCCCCGAAGCAGGTCTGGTCCACCTGGCGCTGAACAAGCCGCGTGGCGTGGTCAGCACGATGAGCGACCCGCACGGGCGGCCGAGCCTCGGCGACTACGTGGAGGGCCGCAAGGAGCGGCTGTTCCACGTGGGCCGGCTCGACGCCGACACCGAGGGCCTGATCCTGCTGACCAACGACGGTGAGCTAGCGCACCGGCTGGCGCATCCGAGCTACGGCGTGACCAAGACCTACCTCGCCGAGGTGGCCGGTCCCGTCGCCCGCGACGTCGGCAGGCGCCTTCGTTCCGGGATCGAGCTCGAGGACGGGGTCGTCGCCGTGGACGGCTTCCGCGTCCTGGGAAGCTCGGCCGGCCGGGTCATGGTCGAGCTCGTGCTGCACGAGGGCCGCAAACACGTCGTACGACGCCTTCTAGATGCGGTGGGCCATCCGGTCCAGCGCCTGGTGCGCACCGACATCGGGCCCATCGCCCTGGGCGAGCTGCGCCCGGGACGCACCCGGTCGCTGACTCGTGGCGAGGTCGGGCGCCTGTACCGCGAGGTCGGGCTCTAGATGAGCCTGCGAGCGGTCCGCGGCGCCACCCAACTCGAGGTCGACGAGCGTGACCACCTGCTCGACCGGGTCACCGAGTTGGTGCGTGAGGTGCTGGCGCGCAACCAACTCGGCACAGACGATCTGGTGAGCATCCTGTTCACGGCGACCCCGGACGTGCGCGCCGAGTTTCCGGCCTATGCCGCGCGCGCGATCGGGATCAGCGACGTCCCCTTGCTGTGCGCACAGGAGATCGACGTCACGGGTGCCATGCCGCGGATCGTCCGGCTGCTTGCCCACGTCGAGACGCCTCTCGCCCGCGCCGACATCCGCCATGTGTACCTTCACGGCGCGCGAGAACTGCGCACCGACCTTCCGCGACCGCCCGAGTGATCACGAGCGTTTCGCGCCGACATCCGGAGGCATATCGTTCGTGATCATGGCAGCCGAGTGGACCGCACCGCTGGACGACGGCGTCCTGATCGTTGGGACGGGCCTGCTGGGCACCTCCCTCGGCCTGGCCCTACGGCGAGCCGGCGTCGAGGTCTGGCTCCGCGACCAGGACGCCGACGCCCTGGCGCAGGCGGGCAGTCTGGGAGCCGGCCGTCCCTTCACCGGCAAGCCCCCGGCCGGGCTCGCGGTCGTGGCAGTTCCGCCAGCGGCGACGGCCGCCGTCGTTGCTGAGGTGCTGGACGCCGGGCTCGCCGAGTACGCGACCGACGTCGCAAGCGTCAAGGTCCAGACCGGCGAGCAGGTGCGGTCCCTCGCCGCCTCGCCGGGCCGTTACGTGGGCGGCCATCCGATGGCGGGCCGGGAGGTGTCCGGGCCGGGCTCGGCCCTTGTGGACCTGTTCGAAGGGCGGCCGTGGGTGCTGTGTCCGGACGAGGGCACCGATCCACAAGCCGTGACTCGTGCGCTCGCCGTGACCCGCGCCGTCGGCGCGACCCCGGTCACCATGCCGGCGGCGGACCACGACGCGGCCGTCGCGCTCGTGTCGCACGCGCCGCACCTGGTTGCCGCACTGGTCGCCGCGCGGCTGGCCGAAGCACCCGCTCACGAGGTTCGGCTGGCCGGCACCGGTTTCGCCGACGTCACCCGGGTGGCAGCCGGCGACCCCGGCCTGTGGACGGAGATCCTCACAGCAAATGCTGCGGCGGTGTCCGACGTCCTGACCGCGCTGCGGGCCGACCTGGACCGTGCGCTCGCCGCACTGGGCTCGCCGTCGAGCGGCCGAGACCAACTCGCCGGCCTGCTCCGTACCGGTGTGGATGGCCGGGGCCGGCTGCCCGGCAAGCATGGCGCTCCGCCGACCGACTACGCGACCGTCACCGTCGTCGTGGGCGACCGGCCCGGTCAGCTGGCGGCCCTGTTCGCCGACGCCGGCAAGGCGGGCATCAACGTCGAGGACGTGCGGATCGATCACAGCCCGGGGCAGCCCGTCGGCATGGTCGAGCTGGACGTGCGGCCGGGTGCCGACGTCGTCCTGGCCGCGGCGCTTCGGGAGGTCGGGTGGAGCGTGCGCGGCTGAGCATTACCCTCGTCCCGTCCACTCGTGCCCGCCGAAGGAGAACTGGTGCCGTCGTCCCTGGTCATCGCCATCGACGGACCGTCGGGTTCGGGCAAGTCGACGGTTGCGCGGCGGGTGGCCGAGTCGCTGGGGCTCCGCTTCCTTGACACGGGCGCGATGTACCGGGCGCTGACCTGGTGGCTGCTCGAGCAGGGGGTCGACCTCACCGACCGGGCCCGCGTCGCCGAGCTGGCCGGCGACCTTCCGCTGCGCATGGGGACCGATCCGCGTCGTCCGACCGTCCACGTCGGCGAGGTCGACGTGGCCAGCGCGATCAGGGAGACCCGGATCTCCGCGGCGGTGAGTGCCGTCGCCACGAACCTCGGCGTGCGCGAGGAGCTGGTACGTCGTCAGCGCCGCATCGTCGACGAGGGCGGCGTGGTCGTCGAGGGTCGCGACATCACCACCGTGGTCGCACCGGACGCTCCGGTCCGCGTGCTGCTCACGGCCAGCGAGCAGGCCCGGGTGGCCCGACGGGCTCGCGACGTGCACGGGGCCGCCGACGAGGCCGCCGTGGCGGCCACCCGTGACCAGGTGCTCCGCCGCGACGCCGACGACTCGACCGTCGCCAGCTTCCTGCACGCGGCGCACGGCGTCGACGTGATCGACTCGTCCAAACTGACTCTCGAGGAGACCGTCGAGGCCGTGCTGGACCTGGTGCGGCGTCGGGTCGGAGTGGGGCCGGGATGAACCGATCGGCACCGACGGCTCGGGGTGCGGCAGCCGGGTGGCGGATCGCGCACGTGGTGATGCCGGCCGGCTGGTCGGTGCGGGTCCACGACGCCGACCTGGTGCCCAAGACCGGTCCGGTGATCCTGGCGTCGAACCACAGCGGGTTCATCGACGCACCGCTGCTCATGGGCGCGTCACCCCGGCCGATCCACTGCCTGACGAAGAAGGAGATGTTCTGGGGCCCGATGGGTTGGTTCCTGGCCGCACTCGGGCAGATCCCGATCGACCGGAGCGGGCCGGATCGTAAAGCACTGATGCGGTCCGCAGCCGTTCTCGACGAAGGACGCGTGCTCGTCGTGTATCCGGAGGGACGACGCGGTGCCGGCGACTTCGCCGACGTCCGACCAGGCCTGGCCTGGTTCGCGTTGCGCTCGGGTGCACCGGTCGTACCGGTGGTGTCACTCGGGACGGGGGCCCGTGGCACGACATGGACGGCGATCCCGGCCCTGCGGGCCCGGTTGGACGTGGTGTTCGGCGCGCCGATCGAGGTGCCGGCCGGTGGTCGCTCCCGGGCGGCGCTGAGCAGCGCGAGCGAGAAGCTGCGGGAAGTCCTGACCGCGCACCATGCCAGCGTGCGGCGGCGGTTCGGCACCGGCCCCGGTGCGGGTGCCGGCGACGGACAGGATGCCCGGACCGAGGAGACGGCGTGAGCCACGGCTCGATCGACCCCGCTGCGGCCGACGACGTTCATGCCGACCTGCTCGCCGACGACGGCGCGTTCGTCGACGTCGAGGACGCGGGTCCGCTGCCGGTCGTGGCGGTCGTCGGCCGGCCCAACGTGGGCAAGTCGACGCTGGTGAACCGCATCCTCGGCCGGCGAGAGGCCGTCGTGGAGGACGTTCCGGGCGTGACCCGCGACCGGGTCGCTTACGACGCGGCCTGGTCCGGCCGGCGGTTCACGCTGGTCGACACCGGGGGATGGGATCCTGAGGCCGAAGGCATGGCCGCGCGGATCACCGCCCAGGCCGAGGTGGCCGCGGCGGCGGCCGACGTGGTGGTCTTCGTCGTCGACTCGATGGTCGGCGCGACGGACTCCGACGAGGAAGTGGTGCGTGTCCTGCGGCGGGCCGGCAAACCCGTCGTGCTCGCCGCCAACAAGGTGGACGGCCCCACCGCCGAGGCCGATGCTGCCGCGCTGTGGAGCCTGGGGCTGGGCGAGCCACATCCGGTCTCGGCGCTGCACGGGCGGGGGAGTGGCGACCTTCTCGACGCCGTACTGGAGGCGCTGCCCGACGCGCCGGCCGAGACGTTCGACGTCGCCGAGGGCGGGCCGAGGAGGGTTGCCCTCGTCGGCAAGCCCAACGTGGGCAAGTCCAGCCTGCTCAACCGGCTGGCCGGCGAGGACCGCGTGGTCGTCGACCCGGTGGCCGGAACGACTGTCGATCCGGTGGACGAGCTCGTCGTGCTCGGCGGCCGCACCTGGCGTTTCGTGGACACCGCGGGGATCCGGCGTCGCGTGCGCGAGGCGTCGGGTGCGGAGTACTTCGCGTCGCTGCGGACCGCCGCGGCCTTGGAGCGATGCGAGGTCGCGGTCGTGCTCATCGACGCCAGCGAGCCCATGTCGGAACAGGACCTGCGCATCGTTTCGACGGTGGTCGACGCGGGGCGCGCGCTCGTGCTCGCGTACAACAAATGGGACCTCGTCGACGAGGATCGCCGCCTGATGCTGGACCGCGAGATCGACCGCCAGCTGATCCGCGTGACCTGGGCACCCCGCGTGAACGTCTCGGCGCGGACCGGTCGGCACGCCGAACGCCTCGTCCCCGCCATCGACACCGCCCTCGCCGCCTGGGAGACGCGGGTGCCGACAGCTCGGCTCAACGCGTTCCTGGGTCAGCTCGTGGCTGCCCACCCACACCCGCTGCGCGGGGGCAAGCAGCCCCGGATCCTGTTCGCGACCCAGGCCGACACCCGTCCGCCGCGGTTCGTGCTGTTCACGACCGGCTTCCTGGAGGCGTCGTACCGGCGGTTCGTCGAGCGCCGTCTGCGCGAGGAGTTCGGCTTCGCCGGGACTCCGATCGAGATCTCCATGCGGATCCGCGAGAAGCGTTCACGCGGCTGACACCGCACGCGCAACCCGGTCAGCCGGGAAGGAACGACAGGCGGACCTGGCGATGAGGGTTGTCGACGTTCGAGTCGACCAGGACGACGCTCTGCCACGTGCCGAGCGCCGGCACACCTCGGAGCACCGGAACGACGAGCGACGGCGAGACGAACGTTGGCAGAACGTGGTCGCGGCCGTGACCGGGACTGCCGTGCCGATGTCGGTAGTGCTCGGCGCGGGGCAGGATCCGCTCGACGACGTCGGCCAGGTCGGCCTCGGTGCCGCTGCCGGTCTCGAGGACGGCGACGCCGGCCGTCGCGTGCGGCACGAACACGTGACAGAGGCCGTCACCTCTGCTCCGGCAGAACCGCAGCAGCATCTCGGTGATGTCGGTGACCAGGTCGGCACCGCTGTCGACGTCGAGCAAGTCCGTGTCCATGACGTCATTCTGCCGACGACGGTCGTCCGCCGAGGTGTCCAGAACGGAGGTCGCCTGTGCATGAAGCGGTGGACGGCCAGTGGACAACCGGGCGTCGCCTGGGGACATCTCACGAATTCTGTGGACCGGCAAAGAAAGCTCGAAAAAGATGTCTCCAGGCACTTGCGGGGGAGTGTCGAGCCAGCTAGAAATCTCTCACGTCACCAGCGATGGGGTCCGGCTCGAGGAGTTCGCTCCTCGAGCACGCAGGGACCGGGCAACCGGTTCAGGCGGAAGGGCCTCAGAGCCGGTGACAAGGTTCCGCGGAGCCGGTCGGCCGAGCAATCGGCTGATGCGGGCGATGTGGAACTGGGCGAGGCCCCTCCATCTCATACATGGAGGGGCCTCGTCGTTGTGGGTCGGGCTGCGCGGGGATGTGGGCCCTGACGTTGAGTCCTGATCACGACCTGGCACGGTGGACGGCTCCACAAACCGGTCAAATCGCAGAGGAATACAGCCACGGGGCGTGCCAGGAACAGCCATCGAGCGTGCCACGGTTCTCGGGCTGGAACAGGGGCGGCCTCGCAGACACGGCGCAGCCCGTGGTGGAACCGGAACGAGTGTCGGGCTGGCGGGATTTGAACCCACGACCCCTTGACCCCCAGTCAAGTGCGCTACCAAACTGCGCCACAGCCCGGCCGCCGTCGCGAGACCATGCCGGGTCGCTTCGGGGCGCTGAAACTCTACCTCACCCCGCACCTCGTCCCCGGTGAGCGTTTCGAGCCGGTGCGGGCTCACCTCCCGGAGAGCCGGTCGACGACGGGGGCGAACGTCTCGCTCGCCCGGTCGGACACGACGTAGTACGAGAAGCCGTACTCGTCGCGTCGGGCCTGCATCACGTCGACGATGCGGTCCACGGGCCCCACGAAGACCGACGGCATCTGCAGGACCTCGTCGGTGCCCAGAGCGCTCCAACCGCGCTGAGCGGCAAAGCGCTCGGCCGTTCTCTGGTGGTCATCGGCGAGCACGGGAGAGATCATCATGCTGAGCTCGACCTGGTCGAAACGGTCGCCGGCTCCGTCGCGGATCCACTCGACCTTCTGGGCCGTCGCCTCGGGCGTGCGTTCGGACGGGTCCTCGGAGATCGTCCCGTTCGACAGGGCCCTCGGCAGGATTCCGACGACGTCGGCTTCGCGGCCGGCGATCCCCAGCATCCGCCGGCTGCCCGCACCGACCAGGAGCGGAGGATGCGGCCGCTGGACCGGCCGGGGGAACGTCGTCAGGTCGCTCACCGAGTAGTGCTCGCCAGCGAACGTCACCGCCGATCCCGAGAGCAACCCCTTCACCACCTTGATCGACTCCTCGAGACGGTTCACCCGCACGCCGCCCGGATCGAACGACATGCCGGCGCTCAGATACTCGTCCCGCAGCCAGCCGGCGCCGATGCCAAGCTCGAGGCGGCCGTCGGAGATCGCGTCGAGTGTCGCCGCCTCCTTGGCCAGCATGACCGGATGCCGGTAGTCGTTGTCGAGGACGAGCGTGCCGACGCGCAACGTCGACGTGGCGACGGCGGCGGCGGTCAGCGCGACCATCGGGGCGAGTTGGTCGCCGAAGGGCTCCCCGACGAAGTGGTCGCGCAGGAGCAGCGTGGCGTAGCCGAGGTCCTCCGCCCGACGCGCCTGCTCGACCAGCTCCTTCGGTGAGCGGATCGACTCACCCACGATCCCGAAGCGAAATCGGTGCCCGGTCATGTGCCTCTCCTTCTTGGGGGTCCGCACACCAGTCTGGCGAGCTGCCGGCACCAAGACTGGCGGGTTTCGGACACGGCATCGGCCGTGCGCGGGGTCGGCGTCTCCACGGTGGGGTAGACAAGACGCATGGCGCGCAAGAGCGAACGGCTCGACACGTATCGCCAGAAGCGCTCCTTCGAAAAGACACCCGAGCCGACCGGTCAGCCGCAGCCGAAGCGGCGCCGGTCGAGCAAGAAGATGCCTGACAGATTCGTCGTCCAGGAGCACCATGCACGCCGGCTGCATTGGGACCTCCGACTGGAGCGGAACGGCGTCCTGGTCTCATGGGCGCTGCCTCGCGGCTTCCCGGACACTCCCGACGAAAACCGGCTCGCCGTGCATACCGAGGACCATCCGCTCGAGTACCTGACGTTCGAAGGCGACATCCCGACCGGCGAGTACGGCGGCGGGAGGATGACCGTGTGGGACACCGGCACGTACGACGCCGAGAAGTTCACCGAGGACAAGGTCGTTCTGCGCTTCGACGGCAAACGCGTCCAGGGCAGATACGCGCTGTTCCAGACCCGCGACCGCGACTGGATGATCCATCGCATGGACCCACCGGAAGCGGGACGACACCCGATGCCCGAAGACATCGTGCCCATGGCCGCCACCTTGTCCCGTCTCCCCGCCCGCGACGAGGGATGGGGCTACGAGATCAAGTGGGACGGCGTGCGTGCGATCGGATATGCAGAGCCCGGCCGGCTGCGCCTGGTGAGCCGCACCCTGCGAGACGTCACGGCGCAGTACCCCGAGATCGGGCCAATGACGCGCGACATCGGGGCACGGCATCTTGTGCTCGACGGCGAGATCGTCGCCTTCGACGACGCAGGCCGACCGAGCTTCCAACGCCTGCAGCCCCGGATGCACGTGAAGTCCGAGTCCGAGATCCGGCGACGTCGCAACGACACCCCGGTGACGTACGTGGTGTTCGACCTGCTCTATCTCGACGGCCGTTCGCTACTGGATACGCCGTACCAGGAACGGCGGCGGAAGCTCGAGGCGCTCGGCCTCGGTGGCCCGAGTTGGCAGGTGCCCGCTTACCAGCGAGGCGAGGGCCGAGCGTTCCTGGACGCGAGCAGGGCGCAGGGCCTGGAGGGCATCGTGGCCAAGCGGCTGGACAGCACCTACCAGCCGGGGCGGCGCAGCCAGGACTGGCTGAAGGTCAAGAACGTGCGGCGGCAAGAGGTGGTGATCGGCGGCTGGGTCGCAGGCCAAGGCCGCCGGGAGGGCGAGCTGGGCGCACTGCTCGTCGGCTATTACGACAGCGATGACGGCAAGCCGCGGCTCCGCTTTGCCGGCAAGGTCGGGACCGGCTTCGACGCGGCCGCGCTGCGGCTGCTCCGCGACCGGCTCGAGCCGTTGCGTACCGATCGCAGCCCGTTCACCGGCCGCCAGCCGCAGAAGGATGCCGTGTTCGCCGAGCCGAAGCTGGTGTGCGAGGTCGAGTTCTCGGAATGGACAGGTTCCGGCACGCTGCGCCATCCCTCCTACCAAGGGCTGCGCGACGACAAGCCGGCGACCGACGTGGTGCGCGAGGTCGGCTAGTGTCGGAGATCGCCAGTCAGGGTGGTCTCGAGGAGGCAGTGGATGGAGGTCCAGGAGACAGGGGTCCAAACCGACCGCCTGTTCACGATCCCGAACCTGCTCTCGTTCGTCCGGCTGCTGGGCGTCCCGCTGTTCCTGTGGCTCGTGCTCGGACCGGAGGCGGACGGCTGGGCCTTCGTCGTGCTGGCGGTGTCGGCGTTCACCGACTACCTCGACGGCAAACTTGCCCGGCGCTGGAACCAGATCAGCCGGGTGGGACAACTGCTGGATCCGCTGGCCGACCGCCTGTACGTCTTGTCGACGGTCGTCGCGCTAACGCTTCGGGAGATCATCCCGCTGTGGTTCGCCGTCCTCCTGGTGGGTCGCGATGTCCTCTTGCTCGGCCTCGTCCCGGCCCTGCGCCGCCGCGGGTTGATCGTCCTGCCCGTCCACTTCCTGGGAAAGGCCGCGACCTTCTGCCTGCTGTGCGCGTTGCCGCTGCTGCTGCTCGGTGGTGAGGACAACACACTGGCGCAGCTGGCCGAGGTCTTCGGCTGGGCGTTCGCCGTCTGGGGCGTGGGCCTGTACTGGTGGGCCCTGCTCCTGTACGTCGAACAGGCTCGCCGGTTGTTGCGCACGGCCTGACGACAACCCTGTGATCCGGCTTGCGCCGCTGTCGGCAACACCTGCGCGTCATGCGACGATAAGGACGTGGCGACGCGGCAGGTAGGGCGCGTCCGGTTGATCGAACGGCCGGACGCGTCCATGTCGTTGATCACCGATCTGTTCGCCCATCCGCTGGACGAGGGCTACCAGGAAGCCGCCGACCGCCGCCGGGCGGCCGGTGGTCCGGTGTCGTCGGGGAGTGGGCCCCGCCTGTCTCCCGCGCTGATGGGGGGCCTGATTGCGCTCGGGCTGCTGTTGAGCATCGCCGCGGTGCAAGTGCGCAACGACCGCGGTGTCGTCTCGGCTGAGCGCGAGTCCCTGGTGCAGCGGATCGAGGTCGCGAACGCCCACACGGACGAGCTCGAGAGCATGTTGGCCGAGGTCCAGCGCGACATCGTCGAGATCGAGGCCGACCAGCTGGACAACGCGGCGGTGGGGCAGGAGCTGCGCGACTCCGTAGCCACGCTTCAGGGTGCCACCGGAACGGGAGCTGTCGAAGGGCCCGGAGTCGTGGTCGAGGTCGACAATGCCGAGGCAGGCGAGCCGGGTTCCACCGACGTGGTGCTCGACGTCGACATCCAGCAGGTCGTCAACGGGCTCTGGGCGGCCGGCGCCGAGGCGGTCAGCGTCAACGGGGAGCGGGTGACCGCGCTCACCGCGATCCGCATGGTCAACGAGGTCATCCTGGTGAACTTCCGGCCGCTCAACCCTCCGTTCGAGGTGCAGGCGATCGGAGACACCCGGACGCTGGCCCGGCGCTTCCTCGAGGGCTCCGGTGGCAGCTGGCTGCTGACAGTCGCGGAGGACAATGGCATCCAGTTCGACGTCCGCACCGAGGAGTCGTTGACCCTGCCCGGAGCGAGCGCCGTCCTGCGCGTAGCCGAGCACGAGGAGGAGACGTGATACCGGCCATCGGCCTGCTGCTCGGCATCGCCGCCGGCCTGCTGTTCGACGTAGAGGTCCCCCTTGGGCTGCAGCCCTATCTGCCGATCGCGGTGGTCGCAGCGCTGGACGCCGTGTTCGGCGGTCTGCGCGCCGTGATGGACGGTGTGTTCAACGACAAGGTCTTCGTCGTGTCATTCGTGGCCAACGTCCTCATCGCGGCGTTCATCGTGTTCCTGGGCGACCAACTCGGTGTGGGGGCCCAGCTGTCCACGGCGGTCATCGTCGTGCTCGGGATACGCATTTTCACCAACGTCGCCACCATCCGCCGGCACCTGTTCCGTGCCTGAGTCCACGCACCCGCCCGCTGGCTCCGTCACGCCGGAGCGTGAGGGCACGCCGCCTCCGTCCCGTCCGGACCCGGCCGTGCTGCGCGAGCCTGACCCGCCAGTGCCATTCGTCCCCACGGCGCCAACGGGTCTGAGTCGGCTCATGCGCGCGCTACGGGCCAAACCGGATCTCGGGCAGGTGGCGGTCGGTGTGCTGGTCGGCCTGCTTGGGTTCGCAGCGGCACTGCAGATTCAGGCTGACGACGACGACCTGCTCAGCCGGGCCCGCCGCGCCGACCTGATCCAGATCCTCGACGGCCTCACCGAGCGCGGAGACCGCATGGAGAACCAGATCGCCGAGCTGGACGAGGATCGTCGTGAGCTGCTGTCCGGAGCGGACAGCGAGCAGGCCGCACTCGATCAGGCCGAGGCGCGGGCCCAGCAGCTCGCCGTGCTCGCCGGCACCGCAGCCGCAAGCGGGCCGGGCATCGTCGTCACGGTGACCGACCCGGACGCCGTGGTTGACGCGCTCACCTTGTTGTCTGCGGTGCAAGAGCTGCGAGACGCGGGCGCGGAGGCGATCGAGGTTTCCGGCGCTGGTGACGGCCAGGTCCGGGTTGTGGCCAGCACGTACTTCCTCGACAGCGCTGACGGCGTCGAGATCGACGGTGTGGAGCTGCGGCCGCCGTACCGGATCACGGCCATCGGGGAGCCGGAGACCATGGCGAGCGCCATGCAGTTCCCGCAGGGTGTGGTGTCGCGGGTGTCCGACAAGGGCGGCCGCGCGACCGTGAGCCAGGAGGACGAGCTCACCGTCGACGCGCTGCACGAGGCCTCGTCCCCCGAGTACGCTAGCCCGGCGCCTGACGACGACGCCGGCTGACACTCGAGGAGGCGGACGTGTACCCCGACGACCTCCGGTACACCGCGGAACACGAGTGGCTACGCAGCCCGGGCCACGCCGAAGGCAGCGTTCGGGTCGGCATCACCCACTTCGCTCAGGAGCAGCTCGGCGACATCGTCTACGTGCAGCTGCCCGAGGTCGGCGAAGAGGTCATCGCTGGTGCGCCGTGCGGCGAGCTGGAGTCGACCAAGAGCGTCAGTGACCTGTTCGCTCCGGTGACCGGGCGGGTCGTGGCTCGCAACGACGAGCTCGACGCCGCACCGGAGCAAGTCAACGCCGACCCTTACGGAGCGGGCTGGATGCTCGAGATCGTCCCGGCCGACCCGTCCGAGCTGGACGGGCTGCTGGCGGCGGACGACTACCGGGCCCAGGTCGAGGGCTAGCTCTCGACGTCTGGTTGACCCTTCGACTCGCGCGGCCCTAGGTTTCCAGGAACCGTCAACCCTCAGGTGGCGATCGAGGGTCTACCCGACCCGGGCGATCCGTCACCTCCGTCAAATCCGCGGGACAGCCGTGGTAGGAGGCCGAGAGCCGATGCCGTTCTGCACGCAGTGCGGGCACGAGAATCCAGCGGATGCGAACTTCTGCTCCCGCTGTGGTGCCCGACTGACCCCTGCGCCAGTTGCCGAATCCGGCACCGACTCCACCAGCACGCTGGCGATCGCCCACGAGGACGTCGAGCGGGAGGAGATGACGCGCGAGGAGGTCGGAGACCTCGGACCGGCCGACCAGGCCGCCGTCGACGCACTGCCGGCTGGCAGCGCTCTGCTCGTGGTGCTGCGGGGCCCCAACGCCGGCAGCCGTTTTCTGCTGGACACCAACTCGGTGAGCGCCGGCCGGCACCCCGACTCGGACATCTTCCTCGACGACGTGACCGTCTCGCGGCGGCATGCGGAGTTCCACCGCACCGACAACGGCTATGTGGTGAGCGACGTGGGGAGCCTCAACGGCACCTACGTCAACCGCGACCGTATCGACGAGGTGTTGCTGACCAACGGCGACGAGGTCCAGGTGGGCAAGTACCGCATGGTCTACTACTCCGGCCAGCACGGGTTCGGCGGCGGCCCGAGGTGAGCTCGGCGCTGCCGGCGCGACAGATCTTCAACATCGGGGAGGTTCTGGAGCAGCTGCGTCCGGACTTCCCCGGCGTCACGATCTCCAAGATTCGTTTCCTGGAATCCGAGGGTCTGGTCGAGCCGCAGCGTGCGCCGTCCGGATATCGCCGCTTCAGTCACGACGACATCGCGCGGTTGCGATACGTCCTGACCGTCCAGCGTGACCACTACCTGCCGTTGCGGGTGATCAAGGAACAGCTCGAGCAACTCGACCAGGGCATGGAACTGGCCGCCGGGGGCCGTCCCGGCGCGCCCTACGCCGTGTCGCCTGCGCCCCACGAGGTCGGACAGGTTCGGTTGTCGCGATCGTCGCTGCTGGAGGCATCCGGCATCTCCGAGGAGCTGCTGGCCGATCTGGAGTCCTACGGCCTGGTGACGGCCCGCAGCGCGTCATTTGATGGCGATGCGCTCCTGATCGCGCGCACGGCGGGGGAACTGGCCGCATACGGTCTCGAACCCAGGCATCTACGGACAATTCGCGGGGCGGCCGAGCGGGAGGTCGGCCTCATCGAGCAGGTCGTGGCACCGATCCTGCGCCAGCGCGGCGCCGAGGCGCGGGGCCGAGGCGAAGAGGCGGCTCGCGAGATCGTGCGGCTGACCTCACGGCTGCACACGGCTCTGGTGGAGGGCCAGCTCCGGCACCTTCGATCCCGCTGACCGGTGCCGCGTGCCGCCGCTTGAGCGTTGGTGTTCGCGGTTTCGGACTCTGGCGTAGGGTTGAAGGCGTGCGCGAGCTCGACGTGGTCGGCGTCCGAGTGGAGATGCCGTCCAACCAGCCGATCGTCCTGCTCCGTGAGGTTGACGGCGAGCGCTACCTCCCCATCTGGATCGGTGCGGTGGAAGCCACAGCCATTGCCTTCGCCCAGCAGGGGGTCACGCCTGCCCGCCCGATGACGCACGACCTGTTCAAGGATGTGCTCGAGGCAGTGGGTGCCCAGCTCGAACAGGTGAGGATCACCGAGATCCGCGACAGCACGTACTACGCCGAGCTCGTCTTCACCGGGGGCATCCGGGTCAGCTCGCGGCCGTCGGACTCCATTGCGCTGGCCCTGAGGACGGGCACGCCGATCTTCGCCGCCGACCCGCTTCTCGACGAGGTGGGCATCATCATCGCGGACGGTTCCGACGACGAGGAGCAGGAGGACGAGGTCGAGAAGTTCCGCGAGTTTCTCGACCACGTCTCGCCCGAGGACTTCGCCAGCTGACCAGCGATCTCTCGCAGCACACCCCCACGAGTCCCGGCCCTTCGGGAGAATGATCACGTCAATTCTGAACCTTCGAGTTGAAGTCGAGGTCGAGGGTCGGTCCGCGTGTCACGTTGACCGTGGTCGCACCCACGCCTAGCGTCGCGGATGTCGGTTGGAGCGGACGGAGGGCTCGACGTGAGCGGAGACACCACGGGCGGCACGGGGCCGATCGGTGCGCCGTCGGGCGACGCTGCCGCCGAGGCCGGCCGCCAGGGCCTGCTGTTCGAGGGCATGGTCGGGCCGATACCGGACGACGTCGGCTTTCGGGGCCCCACCGCCTGCGCTGCGGCCGGCATCACCTACCGTCAGCTCGACTATTGGGCGAGGACCGGTCTGGTCGAGCCGACCGTTCGGCCGGCGTCCGGGTCGGGCACCCAGCGTCTCTACTCATTCCGTGACATCCTGGTGCTCAAGATCGTCAAGCGACTTCTCGACACCGGGGTTTCGCTCCAGCAGATCCGCCAAGCAGCCCAGCACCTGCGCGAACGCGGTGTCGAGGATCTCGCGGGCATCACGCTGATGAGCGACGGCGCGAGTGTGTACGAATGCACGTCGGCCGACGAGGTCGTCGATCTCGTGCAAGGCGGCCAGGGCGTCTTCGGCATCGCCGTCGGCCGGGTGTGGCGCGAGGTCGAGGCCACGCTGATCGAGATGCCGGGGGAGCGGCCCGGAGAGGAACCCGGCGAGCACCCGGGCGACGAGCTGGCCGCCCGCCGTCGTACCCGCGTCGTCGGAGCGTAGCGGGACAGAGTCGGGGGTAGGCTGGTTCGCAGCCGTCGACCCCGGCCGGGAGAGACTTCGCGCAGCCGGCGCGGAGCGCCGAAGGGGCAACCTCCCCGGAACCTCTCAGGCGCCACGGACCGCTCGGGTGAGGCGACTCTGGAGCACCGCAACGGGCGATGCGACAGAGGGGGAGCCGTCGCCGCGTGCCGTCGAGGAGCCCCGAATGTCCGACCCGTCCGCTTCCACTGATCCCAACCGGATGTTGCCGTTTGCCGGGCGCCACGTCGGCCCACGAGACGACGAGATCTCCCGGATGCTCGAGACCGTCGGCCATCCGACACTCGAGGCGCTCGTCTCGGCGGCGGTACCGGCCGGTATCCGTACCCACGGCGCGCTCGACCTGCCTCCGGCGGCCACCGAGCTCGCAGCGCTGGAGGAGCTGCGCGGCCTGGCCCGGCGCAATCAGCGCCAGGTCCAGATGATCGGGCTCGGCTATTACGACACGGTGACGCCTCCGGTCGTGGTCCGCCGGGTTCTGGAGAGTCCTGCCTGGTACACCGCGTATACGCCCTACCAGCCGGAGATCTCCCAGGGGCGGCTCGAGGCGCTGCTCAACTTCCAGACGATGGTGGCCGACCTCACCGGGCTGCCCACGGCCAACGCCAGCCTGCTCGACGAGGCCACCGCCGCCGCCGAGGCGATGACGCTCATGCGAAGGTCCGTCCGCGGCGGCGCGGACCGGCTGGTCGTCGATGCCGACTGCCTGCCTCAGACGATCGCCGTCCTGCAGACACGTGCCGAGCCGATGGGCATCACGGTCGAGGTCGCCGACCTGACCGACGGACTTCCCGATGGCGAGCTCTTCGGCGTCCTCCTGCAGTACCCGGGCGCCTCCGGGCAGGTCCGTGACCTGCAGCCGGCGATCGAGGCGGCGCACGAGCGGGGCGCAAGCGCCACGGTTGCGGCCGACCTGCTGGCGCTCACCCTGCTGACCCCGCCTGGCGAGCTGGGTGCCGACGTCGTGGTCGGCACCACGCAGCGGTTTGGTGTGCCCCTCGGATACGGCGGTCCTCATGCCGGATACATCGCGGTCCGGACTGGCCTCGAGCGTGGCCTGCCCGGCCGATTGGTAGGGGTCTCGGTGGACGCCGACGGCGCGCAGGCGTACCGGCTCGCACTGCAGACCCGCGAGCAGCACATCCGCCGGGAGAAGGCCACGTCGAACATCTGCACCGCCCAGGTGCTGCTGGCAGTCGTCGCATCGATGTACGCCGTCTGGCACGGCCCGGAGGGGCTGCGCGACATCGCCTCTCGCGTCCACCGTCACGCGGTGGTGCTGGCCGCCGGCCTACGGACCGGCGGCATCGAGGTCGTCCACGCCGAGTTCTTCGACACCGTCCTCGCCCGCGTGCCCGGCCGCGCGGAGGCCGTCGTGGCCGCCGCGGCGGAACTCGGCGTCAACCTCGGGCTGGCGGATGCCGACCACGTCCGGATCGCGTGTGACGAGGTCACGACGTCCTCACACATCGAACTGGTCTGGAAGGCGTTCGGCGCCTCCGGCGGCGAGCAGACGGGCATGGCCGACGCGATTCCGGAAGAGCTGCGCCGCGAGAGCGCGTACCTCACCCACCCGGTCTTCTCCATCCACCGCTCCGAGACCTCGATGCTGCGCTACCTTCGCCGGCTCTCCGACAAGGACTACGCCCTCGACCGCGGGATGATCCCGCTCGGCTCGTGCACGATGAAGCTCAACGCGACGACCGAGATGGAACCGATCACCTGGCCCGGCTTCGCGGGCATCCACCCGTTCGCGCCGGTCGAGCAGGCACAGGGCTACCTCGAGCTTGTCCGGCAGCTCGAGCACTGGCTCGCCGAGATCACCGGCTACGACGCCGTCTCGCTGCAGCCGAACGCGGGCTCGCAGGGCGAGCTGGCCGGGCTGCTCGCCATCCGGGCGTATCACCGAGATCGTGGCGACGTCGATCGCAACGTCTGCCTCATCCCGTCGAGTGCACACGGCACCAACGCAGCCTCTGCAGTCATGGCCGGCATGCGTGTCGTCGTGGTGGGTGCCGCCGAGGACGGCACGGTGGACCTCGACGACCTGCGGACGAAGATCGCGGAGCATGGCCCGCGGCTGGCGGCGATCATGGTGACGTACCCCTCGACGCACGGCGTGTACGAGGAGGGCATCACCGAGATCTGCCGCCTCGTGCACGACGCCGGCGGGCAGGTCTACGTCGACGGAGCCAACCTCAACGCTCTGGTCGGGCTGGCGAAGCCGGGCGAGTTCGGCGCCGACGTCAGCCACCTGAACCTGCACAAGACCTTCTGCATCCCGCACGGCGGCGGCGGTCCCGGGGTCGGCCCAATCGGCGTGCGCGCCCATCTCGCGCCGTACCTGCCCAACCATCCGTTGCTCCCGGAGGCCGGGCCGACCACCGGTGTCGGGCCGGTGTCGGCGGCACCGTTCGGTTCGGCCGGCGTGTTGCCGATCTCGTGGGCGTACGTGCGGATGATGGGGCCGGACGGCCTGCGGTGGGCGACGGAGGTGGCCGTGCTCGCGGCGAACTACGTCGCGGCCAGGCTGCGTGAGCACTTCCCGGTGCTTTATACCGGTCAGAACGGGCTCGTCGCGCACGAGTGCATCGTCGACCTGCGTCCGTTGACGAAGGCCTCCGGAGTCACGGTCGACGACGTCTCGAAGCGGCTCATCGACTACGGCTTCCACGCTCCGACGATGTCGTTCCCGGTCGCCGGAACGCTGATGATCGAGCCGACGGAGTCGGAGGACCTGGCCGAACTGGACAGGTTCTGCGACGCGATGATCGCCATCCGCGGTGAGATCGACAAGGTCGAGGCGGGGGAGTGGCCGCGCGACGACAACCCGCTGCGCAACGCGCCGCACACCGCGGCGACCCTGGTGGGTGATTGGCCGCACCCTTACGACCGCGGGACCGCGGTGTTCCCGATGCCATCGGTGCGCCAGGACAAGTACTGGCCGCCGGTTCGGCGTATCGACAGCGCCTATGGCGACCGTCACCTGGTCTGCTCCTGCCCGGCCCCGGAGGCGTTCGAGGATGCGGTGGAGTGATGCGCTCGGTGGCCGGGCCGGGACGCTCACGGCGTCTGGTCCCGGCTAGCAGCTGACATCCAGGGAGGCTTCCATGGCGAACGTACCCGCGGTCGAGCTCGTCCCCGGGGTCTACCGAATCCCGACCGCTCCCTGGAGCCTGGTCAACTCGTTCGCCTTCGTCGAGGACGACGGGCGGATCACGCTGGTCGACACGGGTACAAAGAGGGCTCCGAAGAAGATCGTGACGGCGCTGGAGTGGATGGGTAGCGCGCCGTCGCAGGTGACCCGCATCGTGCTGACTCACGCCCATCCCGACCACGCGGGCGGTTTGGCGACGATGGCCGACCGGTCGGGTGCTCCGGTGACCGCGCACGAAAAGGACGCTCCCGCGCTTCGCGACGGGCGCTCGCCCGGCCGTGATCACACGACCTTCGGCGGGCGGCTGCTCGAGCGGATGCCGGGGGAGCGCTTCACGCCCGCCGAGGTCGCCGAGGAGATCGTCGACGGTCAGCTCCTCGACATCGCCGGTGGCCTGGAGGTGATCCACACTCCGGGACACACACCGGGGCATGTCGCCTTACTGCACCGGCCGACCGGGGTGTTGATCACCGCTGACTCGATCTTCAACGTCCGGGGCATGCGATGGTCGCCCGCCGCCCTGTGCACGAACTTTCAGCTGACGAAGCAGACCGCGACCCGGCTGGTCGAGGTCGAGTACTCGATCGCCGCCTTCACGCACGGACCGGAGATCATCGATCGTCCGCGGGACGCGATCCGTGACTTCCTGCGCCGAAAGGGCGTCGCCACCGAGTGAGCGGATCCCGGCATGGCTAGGGCGGGGCTGCCTCCATCACCAGGCTTGGCTGTGCTTCACCAGGCGTCGAGACCTGGCAAGGCGTGGCCTGGCATGGTTAACGTGATCAAACAGGGCTCCTAGGAGGCCTGGCTCACCGAGGACATGTTGAAGTCGGGCACTCGCAGCGCCGGCATCGCGGTCCGCGGGAAGTAGTCACCCCACTCCCGGCTGAAGGCCGGAACGGTGGCTCCGGCACCGCTGAACCTCTCCAGCAGCCCGATCGGGCTCTCGTTGAACCGGAAGTTGTTGACCGCGCCCACGACCTCGCCGCCTTCGACCAGATACACACCGTCGCGGGTCAGGCCCGTGAGCAGGAGCGTCTGCGGATCGACTTCCCGGATGTACCAGAGGCAGGTCAGCAGAACCCCGCTCTCGACGTCGGCGACCAGATCGTCGGCCGAACCCGTTCCGCCGTCGACGGTCAGGCCGAGGTTGCCTACGTACGGGGTCGTGGCCAGCCCGGTCAGCTCGGCGGAGTAGCGGGTCTGCAACAGCTCGGACAGGGTCCCGTCGCTGATCCACTCGGTCCGGCGGACGGGCAGGCCGTTGTCGAAGACGCTCTGCTCCGAGCTGGACGCGTGCGCGACGACGAAGGGAGAGCAGGCAAGGCCCGGTGCGGCCGGGTCCGACCACAGCGTGACCGGCCGGGGCGTGAGCCGCTCGCCGACCCGGGTCCCTTCACCGGGCTTGGAGAAGACCGTGCGTCCGTCCTGTGCATCGCGAGCGCTCATCGTCCAATACGTGTAGATCATCAGGTCGGCCACGGCCGTCGAGGGCAGCACCGTGTCGTAGCGACCGGCCGGCAGGTCGATGGTGCGAGACGCCCAGCCGAGCCGGCGCACGAGCTCGGCGTCGAGCGCGTCGACGTCGACGTCGGCGAAGTCGCGCGAGGCCTGGCCGACCCACGCCGAGCGGGTCAGGTCCGTGGACTTGGCGGTGATACCGATGTGCCCGCTGGGCTGCTCGTGGCGCAACCTCAGTCCGGCCGACGAGCCCAGGTACGTCGTGGTCACCTCGTGCTCGACGTAGCCGTACGACCGACGGTCCTCCGCTCCGGCTCGCGCAAACGCGGCGCCGAGCGCTGGAGCAACGTCGGCGAAGACGCCGACGGAGGTCTCACCCGCCGGCTCGTCCCAGTCGGTGGCCGGCGCGCCGGGGATGAGCGGCTGCGCGTCCTCGGCCGGGCCGTTGTCACGCGCCGCCTGTTCCGCGGCCCTGACCAGCGGTTCGAGCGTCTCCGGCGTCACCGCGCTGCGTGCGACGACGCCGGCGGCCGTCCCCTGGCTCTCGCCGATCGTCGCGACGACGGTGACGGAGCGCGAGCGCATGAGACCGTTCGTCGTCAGCGTGTTGTTGGCCCAGCGGAGGTTCGCGCTGTGCCCTTCGTCGACGAGGACGACGCATCCGTCGGCCTTCGACAGGTCCAGACAGCGTTCGACGACCTCCTGGGGCGCGAGCCCGCTCACTGGCCACCCTCCTCGGCGGTGTTGAGAATCCGGACCCCGCGGAACAGAGCCGACGGGCAGCCGTGCGACACGGGTGCGACCTGTCCCGGCTGTGCCTTCCCGCAGTTGAACGCGCCGCCGAGCACGTAAGTCTGCGGGCCACCGACTGCAGCCATCGAACCCCAGAAGTCGGTGGTCGTCGCCTGGTAGGCCACGTCGCGTAGCTGTCCGGCGAGCCGGCCGTTCTCGATGCGGTAGAACCGCTGCCCGGTGAACTGGAAGTTGTACCGCTGCATGTCGATGGACCAGGACTTGTCCCCGATGACGTAGATGCCCCGGTCGACCTGGGCGATGAGCTCCTCGGTGGACGGGCCGCCCTCCGCCGGCTGCAACGACACGTTGGCCATCCGCTGGACCGGCACGTGCCCGGCCGAGTCGGCAAACGCGCAGCCGTTGGACCGGCTGGTCCCGAGGGTCGCTGCCATCAGCCTGGCCATCCGGCGGTCGAGCTGGTAGCCGACCAGGATCCCGTCACGAACGATGTCCCACTGCTGTGAGGCGACGCCCTCATCGTCGTAGCCGATCGTGGAGAGCCCGTGCGGCACGGTGCGGTCGCCCGTCACATGCATGAGCGGCGAGCCGTAGCGCAGCCTTCCCAGCTGGTCGGGCGTCGCGAACGACGTGCCGGCGTAGTTGGCCTCGTAGCCCAGCGCCCGGTCGAGCTCGGTCGCGTGACCGACCGACTCGTGGATCGTCAGCCAGAGGTTGGTCGGGTCGACGACCAGGTCATGCGGCCCGGCCTCCACGGTCGGCGCGGCGAGCTTCTCGGTGAGCAGGTCGGGCAACTCGTCGAGGGCCGCCTCCCAGTCGACCATGCCGTCCATGCCGGTCGCGTATTCCCAGCCCCTTCCCACCGGCGCGGCCAGCGTGCGCATCGTCTCGAAGCGACCGCCCTCGGCGTCAACGGCCAGAGCTTCCACCACCGGGTGCAGGCGCACGCGTTGCTGTGTGGTCACCGTGCCGGCGGTGTCGGCATAGAACTTGCCTTCGAGCACCTGGTCCAGGCGGGCGGTGACATGGTCGACGCCGTCGCGGTCCAGGACACGGCGGGAATACGCCGCAAGTAGCTCCACCTTCTCGGCGTCCGGAACGTCGAACGGGTCGACGTCGTACGCGGAGACCCAGGTGACGTCGGGGTATTCGACCTCGTCGGCGAGCTCGACCCGCTCGGGGCTCATGTCGTGTGCCGTCCTGGCGATGTCGACCGCCTGCTCGGCGACCCGTGCCGCTTCGTCGACGGTCAGCTCGACGGCAGCCGCGAATCCCCAGGTCCCGTCGTGCACGACGCGGACCGCGAACCCGACGTCCTCGCCGTCGTGGCTGCCCTCCAGGCGGCCGTCTCGCAGCGAGATGTCCTGGCTGCGGATGCGCTCGAGGCGGAAGTCGGCGTGTTCGACCCCGAGGTCCTGGGCCCGCTGGAGGGCCGCGTCGGCGAGCGGGCGCATCGGGAGCGCGATGAAGGCGGGATCGATCTCGGCGGGCACCCGGCGATCGTAGCCGAGCAGCCGGCGGCCCCCGCGGCCGTCGGATGCCGCCGGAGCGTCTGAGACCATGCGAGGGTGACCC
>JBKPCP010000103.1:0-12498 GCA_046727475.1 Actinomycetota bacterium
GCGCGGAGGCGCTCGAGGACCGGCACCAGCGTGTCGCGCGCGGCGGCGAGGTCAGGTGGGCCCGCCCCTCCCTTCGCCAGCACCATGTTCAGCCGACCCAGGAGCTCCCGCGCGTCCGCCCGCAGGGTCCCCAGCCCCGCCGCCAGGTCGGGCTTGTCGCCCGCTTCCAGCTCCTCCAAGAGCATCTCGGCGTAGCCGATGATGTGGTTCAGCGGCGTGCGCAGCTCGTGGCGCAGCTGCGCGGCGGGCTCGATGCTCACACGCCGCCCGCCCGCCCGAGCAGGGCCTCGATCTTCTGCAGCAGGCGGGCGAGGTCGACGGGCTTGATGTCGAAGTCGTCGCAGCCGGCGGCGATGGCTTTCTCGCGGTCGCCGGACATGGCATGAGCGGTGAGCGCGATCACCGGGATCGCTCGCGTCTCCGGCGCGGCCTTGATCTGCCGGGTTGCCTCCCAGCCGTCCATTCCCGGAAGGCTCATGTCCATGAGGATGAGGGCCGGCGTCTCCGACCGTGCCATGGCCACGCCATGCTCGCCGTCGACGGCGATGGCCACCTCGTAGCCGCGCTTGACGAGGCGACGGGAGAGCATGTCGCGGTTCATCTCGTTGTCTTCGACGAGCAGGATCTTGGCCATCAGACTCTCGGCCTCCGGCGGGCTACGCTCGCCGTCACCAGATCGCGCACCTCGGCCAGCAGCTCGTCGCGGCCGTACGCGCCCTTCTGGAGGATCCGCTGGACATAGCCGTTGAGCCGCTCGCGGTCCTCGCCGCTCAGGTCCTTGGCGGTGATGACAACGATCGGCACCCCGCGCCAGGCCTCGTGGCGGCGGAACTCGGCGACGAACTCGAAGCCGTCCATCTCCGGCATCATGAGGTCGAGCAGGACGACGCCCGGGGCGAGGTCGTGCAAGCGCGCGAGCGCCGCCCGTCCGTTCTCCGCCTCCACCACCGTGTAGCCCTCCGGCTCGAGCATGCGCCGGAGGAGCGCGCGGACGCCGGCGTCGTCGTCCACTACCAACACCGGGCAGTCGCGCCGGTGCTGCTTCAGCACCGCCACCAGGCGCTCGCGGTCGATCGGCTTGGAGAGGTAGTCGGACGCGCCGAGCGCGTAGCCCAGGTTCTTGTCGTCGACGATGGTCAGCATGACAACCGGGATGTCGGCGACGTCCGGGTCGGCCTTGAGCGCCGTCAGGACGGCCCAGCCGTCCATCCCCGGCATCATGACGTCGAGCGTGATCGTGTCCGGCCGTATCTCGTGGGCGCGTCGCAGCCCCTCCTCGCCGCTGGCCGCGGTGACGACCCGGAACCCCTCCTTGACGAGGAAGCGCTGCATCAGGTCCCGCACGGTCGGTTCGTCGTCGATCACCAGCACGGTGCCGTTGCCCGCGGGCACATCGTCGGCGGGCGCCGTGGACACGGCCGACGCCGGGACAGCGTCAGCCACGTGGGCGGGCAGCCGTATCGTGAACGTGCTGCCCCGGCCCAGCTCGCTCTCGACGGTGACGTCGCCGCCCATCATCCGGCAAAGTCGCCGGCTCAGTGCCAGGCCGAGGCCGGTCCCACCGAACCGGCGTGTCGTGGCAGCGTCGGCCTGGGTGAAGGCCTCGAAGAGCTTCGCGAGCTGCTCAGACGTCATGCCGATGCCCGTGTCGGTCACGCTGAAAACCATCCAGTCTTGATGGTCGATCGCCTCCCGGGCGACCGCGAGCGAGATCGCGCCCCGATCCGTGAACTTGCAAGCATTGCTCAAGAGGTTGAAGAGAGCCTGGCGCACCTTCGTCAGGTCCGCCCGCATTGTCCCGACGGCGTCGGGGCAGCGTACGTCCAGGCGGTTGGCGTTCTTCGCGGCCAGCGGCTGGATCACGGCCGCGATGTCCCGGACCAGGCCGGCCACGTCGAAGGTCTCGAGATACAGATCCATCTTGCCGGCCTCGATCTTGGAGAGATCGAGCACGGCGTTGATCAGCTCCAGCAGGTGCTTGCCGGCCGCGTTGATCCTCTTGAGGTCGTCCGTGAATTGCTCGGCTCCGAGGTCGGCGGCGTCCTCCTGGAGCATCTCGCTGTAGCCGATGATGGCGTTGAGCGGCGTGCGCAGCTCGTGCGACATGTTGGCCAGGAACTCGGACTTATGGCGATCGGCCACCTCGAGCTGGCGGCTCTTGTCCCCGATCTCCTGGAACAGCCGCGCGTTCTGGATGGCCAGGGCCGACTGGCTTGCAAAGGTCTTGAGCAGGTCGACGACTTCGGGCGAGAATTCCCCGGGCGCCTTCTTGTTGACGGTCAACCCGCCGATCAGGTGGTCCTCACGTAGCAGCGGAACGGCCAGGAGCGCTCGGGTTCCTGTCCGTAAGAGGACGTCGCGGAGCGGGCCGCTGTATGCGCCCTCCTGGCCGATGTCGGGTATCTGGACCGGCTCGCGCGTCACGGCCATTCGTCCCAGGACGCCTTCGCCTCGTCGAATCGGCGTGCGCCGGGCGACGGCCACCACTTCCTCGTCTAGATTGTGCGTCACGCGCACCACGAACTCCGCGGTCCGCTCGTCGTGCTCGTAGACGGTACACGAGTCGGTGCCGGCGAGCTGGTTGGCGCGGGAGACGATCGTGTCGAGCACGGTCTCGAGATCGAGGGTGGAGCTGAGGGCCTGGCTGACCTCGCCCAGCGCCTGGAGCTCCTGGACCGAGCGGGTGAGCTGGGCCGTGCGGGCTTGCAGCGCGTCGAGCAGCCGCGCGTTCTCGATGGCGATGGCGGCCTGGTCGGCGAAGGTCTCCATCAAGGCGATCTGATTGTCCATGAATGGCCGGACCTCGTGCCTGTGGATCACGATGACCCCCAACAGCTCGTCCACCCTGAGCATGGGGATCACCAGCACGGTCCGGTAAGGAGCAATCTGCTGCCCAGCGTAGGTGTACTCGGGATCGCTCCGGATATCGTGGATGTGGATGGTGCGCCGCTCAAGGGCCGCACGCCCGACCCCGCTCCCGCGTCCGGGCGCGATGGGATTCCGCTCGGTGAATGCTCTCAGCTCCGGGGAGACGTTGTGGGTGGCCACGACTCGCAGAACCTGACCGTCGAAGCGGAAGATCAATGCGCGTTCGGCCTCGCACAGCCTGATCGCGTTCTCGGCCAGCGTGTCGAAGACCGGCTGGAGATCGAAGGTGATGGACCGACCGATCACCTTGAGCAGCTCGCTGGTCGCCGTCTGCTGCTCGAGCGCGACGCGCAGCTCGGAGTTCCGCGCGTCCAGCTCGGTGAACAGGCGGACGTTCTCGATGGCGATCACGGCCTGGTCGGCGAAGGTCTGGAGCAGGCTGACGTGCTTGTCGATGAAGGGCCGGACCTGATCGCGGCGCACCTGGATATTGCCGATCGCGATGCCGTCTCGCAGCAAGGGAACGCTGAGGTCGGATCTGTGCCCGCGCTGCCTCGCGAGCGCGCTGCCTTCCGGGAACTCGTCTACTGCGGTCTGGAGGTCCTCGATGTTGATCACGTTCCGGTCCAGCACCGTGCGACCACCCACCGTTCCGCGCGTGATGGGGACGTCCCCGGCGGGCAGCGCGCCGTGATGACCGACAAGGCGCAGGATATCTCCATCGACGCTGAGGACGATAGCGTCGATGGCCTCGCACAGGCGCGCCGCGCTCTGGGCGATGGTCTCGAAGACGGGCCGCGCGTCGGTGGGCGAGCTCGAGATCACCCGAAGGATCTCGCTGGTGGCCGTCTGCTGCTCCAGGGACTCGGTGAGCGAGGCGTTCTTGGCCTGCAGCTCGGTGAGCAGCCGCGCGTTCTCGATGGCGATGGCCGCTTGGTCGGCGAAGGTCTCCATCAGCGCGATCTGGCCGTCGGTGAAGGGTCGGACCTCGTGCCGGTAGATGAAGATCACCCCGAGGAGCTCACTGGCCCTGAGCATCGGAACCCCGAGCGCGGTCCGGGTGGGGACCGTGTCGGCCTGGGGAGCCTGGTACGTATGCTCGGGGTCGGCCTGGAGATCGTGAATGTGGATGGTGCGCCGCTCGAGGGCAACGCGCCCGGTGACGCTACCGCGGCCCGGGGGAGTCGGATTGCGCTCGATGAAAGCGCGGCGCTCCGCAGGGACATTGTGCGTGGCCACGAGCCGCAAGACCTCGCCGTCGAAGCGAAAGATTATGGCGCGTTCGGCCTCGCACAACCGCACCGCGTTCTCGGCCAGGGTCTCGAAGACCGGCTGGAGGTCGAAGGTGGAGCGGCCAATCACCTTGAGGAGCTCGCTGGTCGCTGTCTGCTGCTCGAGGGCGACCCGCAGCTCGCCATTGCGCGCGTCCAGCTCGGTGAACAGGCGCACGTTTTCGACGGCGATCACGGCCTGGTCGGCGAAGGTCTTCAGCATTTCGATGTGGGCGGTAGCGAACCGCCCGGGTGCGCTGCGCTGGACAACGATGGTGCCGATCGGGCTGCCATCCGCCCGGAGCATCGGCACGGCAAGCAGGCTTCGCCCGGCTGCCAGGCTGACCCGATACTCCGAGTCCTCCAGCACGTCCGGGATTTCGGCGATGGCGCGCGTGAGGATTGCCCGCCCCGAGGCTTGTGAGTGGCTCGGACGCATCGGGTACGCTCGCCGCAGACCTTCCAGCACCTCTGGCGTCACGTCGTGTGCCACGACGTGAAGCTGCTCACCGTCGAACCGATGCAAGACGCCGAAGCTCGCCCCGCACAGCTGCACCGCGTTCCGGACGATGGCATCGAACACCGGCTGGACGTCGGTCGGGGAGCTGCTGATGACGCGCAAGATCGCGCTGGTCGCCGTCTGCTGCTCGAGGGCCTCGGTGAGGTCGGCGTTCTTGGCCTGCAGCTCGGTGAGGAGCCGGGCATTCTCGATCGCGATAGCCGCCTGATCGGCGAAGGTCTCCAGCAGGGCGATCTGGCTCTCGTTGAACGCGCGGACCTCGTGTCGGTTGACCCCGATCACTCCCAACAGCTCGTCCCCCCGCAGCATCGGGATCGTCAACACCGTTCGAATGGGGTCTACCTGTCGGGCCCCCCAGGTGTACGCAGGATCGGTGCGAACATCGTGAACGTGGATGGTGCGGCCTTCGAGAGCGCTACGCCCGGCCACGCTCCCCCGTCCGGGCGCGATCGGGTTCCGCTCGAAGAAGGCTCGGAGCTCCGCGGAGGTGTTGTGGGTGGCCACGACTCGCAGAACCTGGCCGTCGAAGCGGAAGATGAACGCCTGCTCGGCCTCGCAGAGCCTGACCGCGTTCTCGGCCAGCGTGTCGAAGACCGGCTGGAGATCGAAGGTGGACCGCCCGATCACCTTGAGGAGCTCGCTCGTCGCCGTCTGCTGCTCGAGGGCCACGCGCAGCTCGCCGTTGCGCGCCTCCAGCTCGGTGAAGAGACGCACGTTTTGGATGGCGATGACGGCCTGGTCGGCGAAGGTCTTGAGCAGCTCGACATGACTGGCGGCAAACGGCCCTGCCTCGGACCGCTGGATCACGATGACTCCGATCGGCGCGCTGTCGGAGCCGAGCATCGGGACCGCCAGCAGGCTGCGCCAATCCGCGCCGGACGCCATGTCCTGCGGGTAGTCCGCGTCCTCCCGCACGTCCGGAATCTCGGAGACGGCGCGATCGAGAATCGCGCGCCCGGAAACCTGCGTCCGGCTCGGCCGCATCGGGTACGCCCGCTGGAGGGCCGCAAGCGCCGCGGGGGTCAGATCGTGATGAGCGACCAGGTGAAGAAGGTTCCCATCGAAGCGATACAGCGCGCCGAAGCGCGCGCCCGACAGCTGCACCGCGCTTCGAACGATGGTGTCGAAGACCGGCTGGACGTCGGTCGGCGAGCTGGAGATCACGCGCAGGATCTCGCTCGTGGCCGTCTGCTGCTCGAGAGCCTCAGTGAGGTCGGCGTTCCTGGCCTGCAGCTCGCTGAGCAGGCGCGCGTTTTCGATAGCGATGGCCGCCTGGTCGGCGAAGGTTTCCATCAGGGCGATCTGGCTGTGGGTGAAGGGCCGCACTTCGTCCCGCTGGATGCTGATCGCGCCCAGCAGCTCGTCCGCCCTCAGCATGGGAAGCGAGAGCAAAGTGCGGAAGGGAAGCTGCCCGGCCCCGTACCGGTAGTCCGGATCGGCCTGGACGTCGTGAATGTGGATGGTGCGGCGCTCCAGGGCGGCGCGCCCGGCTCCGCTGTGGCGCCCCGGGACGATAGGATTTCGCTCCACGAACTCGCGGTTGTCGGGCGTCAGGTTGTGTGTGGCGACGGCCCGAAGGACCTGACCGTCGAATCGGAAGATCGCCGCTTGCTCGGCCCCGCACAACCTGATCGCGTTCTGGGCCAGCGTCTCGAAGACCGGCTGGAGATCGAACGTGGACCGCCCGATCACCTTGAGTAGCTCGCTGGTGGCGGTCTGCTGCTCGAGGGCCACCCGCAGCTCGCCGTTGCGCGCCTCCAGCTCGGTGAACAGGCGCACATTCTCGATCGCGATCACTGCCTGGTCGGCGAAGGTCTTCAACAGCCCGATCTGCTTGTCCGTGAAGGGCACCGCCTCCGCGCGCCGGAGTATGATCACGCCTATCGGCGCTCCCTCCCGCAAGAGCGGAACGCTCAGCGTGGCCCGCTGACCGGTCTGTCTGGCCAGGGCGCTGCCCTCGGGAAACTCTTCCGTCTCGATCTGGAGATCGGCCACGCCAAACGCCTGCCGGTCGAGCACGGAGCGCCCCCCGACGGTCCCCGGAACGACCGGGACGAGGAAGCCGATCGGCTGGGGGACCGGGCCGTGGTGAGCGTCCACACGCAGGCTTTCCCCGTGGAGCCGAAAAAGCGACGCGTCAGGCGCCCCACAGAAGTGCGCGGCACTCCTGACTACCGCGTCCAGCACGGGCTGGAGATTCGTCGGCGAGGTGCTAATGACCTTCAGGATTTCGGCCGTGGCCGTCTGCTGCTCCAGGGCCTCGGTGAGGTCGGCGTTCTTGGCCTGCAGCTCGCTGAGCAGGCGCGCGTTCTCTATGGCGATGGCCGCCTGGTCGGCGAAGGTCGTGACCATCTCGATCTCTTTTTCGGTGAAGGGTCGGACCTCCCTCCTCAGGAGCGCAAACACCCCGATGACGGTGTCCCCCCCGAGCATGGGCACGGCGAGAAGGCTTCGGGTGCCACGCACCCTCTGCTCCGTGGCCAGCTGGTATTCAGGGTCGGCCAGAACGTCGGGAATGTGAATGGTCCGACGCTCCAGAGCGGCACGCGTCGCACCCGACCCGCGCCCGGGCCGGAGGGGCGTGCGCTGCCAGAAGTCTCGAACCTCGGCGGGCACGCCATGGTCGGCCACCACACGAAAGACGTCGCCGGCGGACCGGTAGATGTATCCCCAATCGGAGGCGCCGAGCCGCACCGCGTTTTCGATGAGGGTGTCGAGAACAGGCTGAAGGTCGAACGCCGACCGGCTGATGAGCGTGAGCACCTCGCTGGTCGCCGTCTGCTGCTCCAGCGCGGCCCGTAACTCGCCGTTGCGTGCCTCCAGCTCGGTGAAGAGGCGTACGTTCTCGATGGCGATGACGGCCTGGTCGGCGAAGGTCTTGACCAACCCGATCTGCTTCTCAAGGAACGGTCGTACCTCCAGCCGAAACGCATTGATGACTCCGATCGCCACCCCGTCGCGGAGGAGGGGGACGGCCAGCATCGTCCGGTGGCCAAAGCGCCGCTGGAGGTCGCGCCCGACCGGGAATTCATGCTCGGGCTCGGCAGCAAGATCGGGGACGTGCACGATGGCCCGGTCGACCACGGAACGCGTGGCCACGGACCCTCGGGTCAGCGGGAGCCGAAGGTCGGCCGGCAACGACCCAGCCATGGGCCCGATGCCGGATACCAGCCGTAGCTCGCCGCCCTCGACGAGGAGTAGGGCGACGTCGTTCGCTCCGCAGAGTCCCGCGGTGCTGGAGACGACGGCGTCGAACACCGGCTGCAGGTCGGTGGGCGAGCTGCGGATGACGCGGAGGATCTCGGCGGTGGCTTCCTGCTGCTCAACGGCCCCGATGAGCTGGGCCTCGAGCGCCGCGCGCTTCGCCTTCTCCCGGTCAAGCGCCCTCTGCAGCCGCTTGACCTCGCCGGCGAGCTCAGCCTTGGTTTCCGGCGCCACCGCCCCTCCTCGGGACTGGAATGTGGGTACCTAAAAGCGCACCGAGAGTAGCCCGCCGCGTCAGAGGGGTCAAGGAGCCGCCGGCGTTGACAAGCGGCACCTCGTTGATCGAGGTTAGAGGCACGCCAGCCCAGGAGGAAACGCCATGAAGTTCGGCCTCTTCTACGAGATCTCGGTGCCCCGCCCGTGGACGCGGGAGACGGAGCGCACCGTCTACAACAACGCGCTGGAGCAGGTGAAGCTGGCCGACGAGCTGGGCTTCGACCAGGTCTGGGCGGTCGAGCACCATTTCCTCGAGGAGTACTCGCATTGCCCGGCCCCCGAGCTGTTCCTCACCGCCTGCGCCATGGTCACCAAGAAGATCCGCGTGGGGCACGGGATCATCGTCTGCGTCCCCGAGTTCAATCATCCGATCAAGATCGCCGAGCGCACCGCCACGCTCGACATCCTCTCGGGCGGCCGGCTCGAGGTGGGGACCGGGCGCTCCGCGACGTGGACCGAGCTGGGCGGCTTCCGCGCCGATCCCGACATCACCAAGAAGTCCTGGGACGAGTTCGTCCGGTGCCTGCCCAAGATGTGGACGCAGGAGACCTACGCCTACGAGGGCGAGTTCTGGTCCATGCCGGAGCGCTGCATCATCCCGAAGGTGTACCAGAAGCCGCACCCGCCGATGTGGGTGGCGGTGACGAGCCCCGGCACCGAACTGGACGCCGCCGATCGGGGCCTCGGCTCGCTCGGCCTCACCTTCGGCCAGTTCGCCGAGCAGGAGCGGCGCATCGCGGAGTACCGCCGGCGCATTCAGCTCTGCGAGCCCGTGGGCGACTTCGTCAATGATCAGGTCAGCACGGTCAACTTCCTCTATTGCGATGCGGACGACGGCAAGGCCCTCGCCACCGGCCGGCGCATGGCCGACACTTTCAATTACCTCGCATCCCAGCTCATCTCGGCGCGCGAGGCCTATCCCTCGCGCTCCTATCCCTCACTGGGCCTCCTGCCCCAGCTCCGCCGGCAGGCCACCGGTCCCGACGCCAACGAACAGGCGGGCGAGGGGCTCGCGCTCGGCGGGCCCGAGCGCATCCTCCGCGCGCTGAAGAAGTGGGAGGCGGTGGGGGTGGACCGGGTAAACTTCCTCCTGAACACCATGGAGATCATCCCGCAGGAGGATGTCCTCGCGAGCCTGCGCCTCTTCGCGAGGGACGTGATGCCGGCCTTCCGCGATTCCAAGGCGGCCAACGGCGGGGCCGTCTGATGCCGCTCTTCGGCACGCTCGAGCTGCCGGCGACGCTCTCGCGCCTCCCCGTGCTTCGCAATCTCGACACCGAGCCCTGGCGCTTGCCCAAGGCCGAGATCCTGCAGATGGCCTTCGAGGTCCCGCGCGATACGCAGTCGCTGCTGCCCCGGGCCATGCATCCGGCCATCCCCTCCTACGCGACCATCCTGGTGACACGCTATCCGGAGAGCCCGGTGGGCCCCTTCCTGCTCGCCCAGCTCCGTCTCATGGCGCGGGCGGGCGCGCATCCGCGCGGGTTCATGCTGGGCGCGTACGCGACCACGCGTGAGGCCGCCACCGCGCTGCGCGAGCGCTGGGGCATTCCGGTCGCGCCCGCGACGGTGAGCCTCAAGCGCCGCCACGATCGCGTGATGGCGCAAGTGATTCACGACGGCGCCACCGTGCTCGACGCGGCACTCGTGGACCCCCAACCTATCTCGGGGGGCGACGTGCAGTACATCCACTCGGTGAGCCTGGCGCAGGCGCCGCTGGACGGCAAGACCGCGCCCTGGATTGTCCAGGTGGACCCGCGCTACACCTTCCACAAGGCCGAACGCGGGCGGCCCGAGGTGAGCCGGCTCGACGGCGAGGCCTGGGGCGCCCCGGGGCTCCGGCTCCTCAACCCGATCTCCGCCACCCTCTGCACCTGCGACACCGATCTGCCGCGGATCCGCTTCGTCATGGATCCAGAGGTGCCGGTGGTGCGCGGCACACGCAAGATCCGCGACTCGCGGGAGGCCGAATGACCGCCGCCCGGGGCATCGACGCCGTCCGCGCGCATCTCGCCAAGGTGCCGCCCGCCGTCACGGTGGCTGAGCGGCGCGCCCAGTACGACCGGGCCGAGCGCGTCTTCCCGGTGGCCCCCGAGGTTGGCGTCAAGACGGTCACGGTCAAGCCGGTGTCGGGCCCCGAGATCGGCGCCGAATGGCTGGAGCCGCCGGCCGCCCGCGAGGGCGCCGCGCTCCTCTACCTCCACGGCGGGGGGTACGTCATCGGCTCGCCGCGCTCGCACCGGCACCTCGCCGCTGCGCTGGCCAAGGCGACGGGCGCCGCGACCCTCCTCCCCGACTATCGCCTCGCGCCGGAGCATCCCTTCCCCGCCGCCGTCGAGGACGCGGTGGCCGCGTATCGCTGGCTGCTGGACCGCGGGGCCGCCGCTCACCGCGTGGTGATCGCGGGCGACTCCGCGGGCGGCGGGCTCACCGTGGCGACCCTGCTCGCCCTGCGCGACAGGGGCCTGCCGCCACCCGCCGCCGGCGTCTGCATCTCGCCGTGGGCGGACCTCACCTGCGGCGGGGCATCGTACGGGGAAAAGGCGGCGAGCGATCCCATCGTCACCCGCGAGGGTGTGGCGGAGATGGCGCGCGCCTATCTGGGCGTCACCGATCCGCGCGAGCCGCTGGCCTCGCCGCTCTTCGCCGATCTGGCGGGGCTTCCGTCCCTGCTCGTCCAGGTGGGCAACGAGGAGGTGCTCCTCGACGACGCGGTCGGGCTCGCCGAGCGGGCCAAGGGGGGGGGTGTCGCCGCCACGCTCGAGATCTGGCCGGACATGATCCACGTCTGGCACTGGTTCTTTCCCATGCTCGACGAGGGGCAGCGCGCCATAGATAGCGCCGGCGCCTTCGCGCGGGCGAAGACGGAGTAGGAGGCGGCGATGCCGACCCAGACGCGGAGCGCGCTCCACACGCCGATCTGCGATCTCCTCGGCATCCGCTATCCGATCTGCCAGGCGGGCATGGGCTATGTCGCCCGCTCCGCGCTGGCCGCTGCCGTCTCCGCGGCGGGCGGGCTCGGCGTCATCGCCGCCGCCAACCTCTCCCCGCGCGAGCTGCGCGAGGAGATCAAGAAGGTCCGCGACCACACCGACCGCCCGTTCGGCGTGGACATCCTCTTCGCGAGCGTGCGCGTGTCGGGCAGCGAGGCCCAGCAGTTCACCGACACCGTGCGCGCGTGGGCCGACATCACGCTGGAGGAAAAGGTCCCGGTGATGGTGGCGGGTCTCGGCAATCCGGGGCCGGTGACCGCGCAAGCCCACCATCAGGGCATGAAGGTGATGGCCCTGTGCGGGAACGTGAAGCAGGCGCTCGACCACGCGGCGAACGGCGTGGACGTCGTGATCGCCCAGGGGCACGAGGCGGGTGGGCACACCGGCCGGATCGCGGGCCTCGTGCTCATCCCCGCGGTGGTGGACGCGGTGGCGCCCCGCCCGGTGATGGCGGCGGGCGGCATGGCGGACGGCCGCGGCATCGCGGCGGCCCTGGCGCTGGGGGCCCAGGGGGTCTGGATGGGCACGCGCTTCATCGCGACGCCCGAGGCGTACTGCCACGACAACTACAAGCGCAAGGTGGTGGCCCTGGACGAGGAGGGCACGGTGGTGACGCGCGCCGCCTCCGGCAAGCCCTGTCGCCTCATCCGCAACAACTTCACGCGCGAGTGGGAGAAGCGCGAGGGGGAGATCCAGCCCTTCCCCATCCAGGGCGCGCGCGTGGGGCGCGAGGCGGGCATCCGGGCGCGCGAGCAGGGGGACGTCGACAACGGCAATGCCCCGTGCGGTCAGTCGGCGGGGCTGATCCGCGAGATCGTCCCCGCCGGTGAGGTGGTGCGCCGGCTCGTCGCCGAGGCTGAGGACGTGCTGGCCCGCCTGCGTCACTGAGGGACGCATGAGCCCGATCCGTCTCGTCGCGCTCCTGTCGGGATTCCTCGCCACCCTCGCCGTCGCGCTCCCGGCGGGCGCCCAGCAGCCACCGATCCGCATCGGCGCCTCGCTCTCGCTCACCGGCACCTACGCCAAGCCCGGCCTCTACGGCCGCGAAGGTTACGCCCTGTGCCAGAAGCAGATCAACGAGGGCGCGGGCGTGCTGAGCCGGCCGGTCGAGTTCGTCATCTACGACGACCGCTCGGATCCCCAGACCGGTGTGCGCCTCTACGAGAAGCTCATCACCGAGGATCGGGTGGAGCTGGTGCTGGGCCCCTATTCCTCCGCCATCACTGAGGCGGTGGCCAACATCACCGAGAAGTACCGCAAGCTCATGCTGGCGCCCCTCGGCTCCGCGGGCAGCATCTGGGAGAAGGGGCGACGCTACGTCATCATGATGGTGTCGCCCGCCGAGGTGTACCTGGAGGGCCTGATC
>JBKPCP010000104.1:0-3390 GCA_046727475.1 Actinomycetota bacterium
AAGCCGAAGTTGCGCACCAGCTGGTTCCACAGGGCCACACCGACCGCGAATGCGCCGGGGAGAACGGTCGAGAACACGCCGGCGACGACTTCACCGGACGAGAACAGGAACACCCCGCCGAGACCGGACAGGAGAAAGACGCCAGTGACGAAGGCACCGGACAAGAAGGTCGAGCCGACCAGCCGGGCAAGGGGCACCTCGTGGACGACCCGTTCGGGAGCCTCGGGCGTTTCCGCGTCGATGCCGGCGGCTCGGGCCAAGAGCTCGGCGCGCAGCCGGAGGGCGTCGTCGGCCGACAGGTACGCAAGCGGTGCTTCGGTGCTTCCGCCACCGGCGACCTCGAGCCGCAGCTCGGACACGCCGAGCAAGCGACCCGCGAGCGGGCGGACGACGTCGACTGCCTGCAACCGGTCCAGCCGCACCCGCCGCGACCTGCGCTGCAGGATGCCCGAGTCGATCCGTAGGGCGTCGCCATCGAAGCCGTACCGCGTAAACCACCAGGACACGAGCCCGAAAGCGAAGCCGACGAGTGCGATGACCGGGATGAGCAGCAGGAACCTGCCCGGCTCCCCCGCGCGGACTGCGTCTTGACCGCCGAACGCGACGGCGCCGGCCAACCACGCCCAGCCGCGCAGCATGGGGGTCAGTGGATGGAGTCGACGGAAGTGCTCCGGCGTGGGGTCCGCCGCGCTGCTCCTCGGGATGCCTCGCCGAGTCGGCCGGGAGGGGCCGCTCCCGGTTGCCTCCGCGGCGGTGAGCTCCTCATCGGGCTCGGTCACAGGCCGGCCGCCCGAGCCTCTCCCAGCGCGGCCAGCCGGTCGCGCAGGCGCGCAGCCTCGTCCGGTGGGAGGCCTGGAATGCGGGCATCCGACGCGGGCGACGCGGTGTGCAGCTGGACAGTGGCCAGGTGGAACCGCCGCTCCAGCGGTCCCGATCGCACGTCGACGAACTGCATCCGTCCGTAGGGGACGACGGTCAGCTTGCGGAACATGACGCCATGGGTGACCAGGAGGTCGTCCTCACGCTCTGCATAACCCCATGCCTGCCAATTCCGGCGAATCAGCCACAACCCCCAGACGATGACAACGACGCCGGCTGCGACGGCAAGCGCGGCGAACCACCAGCCGAGCAGCCACTGGCCGAAGCCGGCCACGACCACCGTCGAGACGCCCATCCACCCGAGCAACAGCAGCCGGCGCATGCCCGCGAGCTGGGGAGAGACGCGCTGCCACGCCTCGCCCGGAGGTGCGAAGACCTGGTCCACCTGACGGAGGCTACGCGCTCCCTCACGGTGGCAGACTCGGAGCATGACACGCCAGACGACTGTGGGCCTGGGCGCCGGCGCGGGCGAGCTCGCGACCACGGACATGGTCCTGAACATCGGCCCACAGCATCCGGCGACCCACGGGGTGCTGCGCCTGCGGCTCACGTTGGACGGCGAGCAGATCGTGCAGTGCGAGCCGATCATCGGCTACATGCATCGCGGTGCCGAGAAGCTGTTCGAGGTACGCGACTACCGCCAGATCGTCGTCCTGGCCAATCGCCACGACTGGTTGTCGGCGTTCGCCAACGAGCTCGGCGTGGTCATGGCCGCCGAACGGATGCTGGGCATGGAGGTTCCGGTCCGGGCGATCTGGGCTCGCACCCTGATGGCCGAGCTGAACCGGGTGCTGAACCACCTGATGTTCCTCGGCTCGTATCCGCTCGAGGTCGGCGCGATCACACCGATCTTCTACGCCTTCCGGGAGCGGGAGGCGATCCAACAGGTCATGGAGGAGATCTCCGGCGGCCGCATGCATTTCATGTTCAACCGCGTCGGCGGTCTGAAGGAGGATCTCCCAGCCGGATGGCTGGAGCGGGTGGCGACGGCCATCGCCGGCGTCCGGGCCCGGCTGCCCGCGTTGCGGGACATGGTGCTCGGAAACGAGATCTTCCAGGCTAGGACCCGTGGAGTAGGCGTATTGCCGGCCGAAGCGGTCCATGCGTACGGCGTCTCCGGGCCGATCGCACGGGCCAGCGGTGTCGACGTGGATCTTCGGCGCGACGAGCCGTACCTCGCGTACGCAGAGCTGTTCGGGTCCGGTGGGCCGGGGCGGGTCGCGACGGCCACGGCCGGAGACTGTTACGCGCGGTTCTCGGTGCTGGCCTCGCAGGTGTCGATCTCGCTCGATCTGGCCGATGCGTGCGTGGACCGACTGCGGTCCCTTCCCCAGGGCCCGATCAATCTCAAGCTGCCCAAGGTGCTCAAGGTGCCCGAGGGCCACACGTACTGCTGGACCGAGAACCCGCTGGGCCTGAACGGCTATTACCTGGTTTCGCGGGGGGAGAAGACCCCGTGGCGCCTCAAGCTCCGGTCGGCCTCGTTCAACAACATCGCCGTCCTGCCGGAGTTGCTGGCCGGTTGCCTGATCGCTGACATGGTGGCGATCCTGGGATCGACGTTCTTCGTCGTCGGCGACATCGACAAGTAACACGCAAATGGCGGTGTGAAGCCAACTGGAGGCATCACGGCTTCAGTTCGGCGAGTCGACCAGCACGGTACGCGCACTGCGGACGGGGAAGTCCGCGCTCCCGCTGTACTCCAGCGGGGGGATATCGGTGATCGGTGGAATTCCTGCAACCGTGAGGGTGATGCTCCACACGACGGTCAGCGCTACGCTTCCCGAACCGCCATCATCGAACGTGGTCTGCACCGGATAGTGCCCGGGATTGCCGCTCGGGCTGGTGCCGTCGTATCCGACACCCGCCCCAGTGCTTTGCTGGCCGTTGCTCCAGGTCCACTCATAGGCAGGTGTGGCCTCCACCCTTCCGGGCAACGGGTTGGTGATGTCGAATCCGAGCGGTCCTGGGTCCGGCGTCGAAGCGAGGACCGGCAGGTTCACGACGGCATTGACCGCAGGCGCAACCGTGATCTCCGGCTCCACCACATTCTTGAAGTGCGCCTCGAAGATCCGCACAATCTCGGCACGAACATCGGCGAGCGGGATCGGATCAGCGACGCCGCGACACACGGGGCCGGCTCGCGGTGTCCAATCGGCGCTGGCGTCGGGCCGTTCGTACACGAGATAGCTCACTCCCGCGCTTCCGTCCGGCAACGAACATATGGCTGTGCTGCACTCGCTGACACGGCGCGGCTCATCGGTGGAGTTACCGACGCAGTTGACGACATATCGCACCTGCATCCGAACGCCGCCAACGGTCTCCGTCCCGTCCGCGGTCGGGTCATCCGCATAAAAGGTCTGCGTAGCGCGGTCGTAGTGATACCCAAAGCCACTCCTGGGAGCGTCGGAGCATATTTGGCGTCCAAAAGCATCACGCCAGCAGTCTCCGGATTGGGCAGAAGCGGCAGGCCCACTCATTCCAAGGCACAGAAACCACACCAATACAAAT
>JBKPCP010000105.1:0-4108 GCA_046727475.1 Actinomycetota bacterium
GGCCTGGTGATCCTGGAGGCGATGAAGATGGAGAACGAGTTCCGGGCCTCGGGGGAAGGAACCGTGAAGGAGATCCGCGTGGAGACGGGGCAGGCGGTGAACCCGGGTGACGTCCTGATGGTTATCGAGTAGCCATGGCCGGCGCCATCGAGTTCAACGGCGTCAACAAGTGGTTCGGGCCGCTCCACGTCCTCGCCGACGTGAGCCTCGAGGTCATGGCCGGCGAGGTGATCGTGGTGTGCGGGCCGTCCGGCTCCGGCAAGAGCACCCTCATCCGCTGCGTGAACCGGCTCGAGCCCATCCAGAAGGGCGAGATCAAGGTCCACGGGCAGTCCATCACCGCGCCCGACCTCAACCTCTCGCGGCTCCGCGCCGAGGTGGGGATGGTGTTCCAGTCCTTCAACCTCTTCCCCCACATGACCGCGCTACAGAACATCACACTCGCCCCCGTGAAGGTGAAGGGGCTCTCCCCCGCCGAGGCCGACAAGATCGCGCGCAGCCTGCTCGAGCGCGTGCGCATCCCCGACAAGGCCGACAAGTACCCGGCCAATCTCTCCGGGGGCCAGCAGCAGCGCGTCGCCATCGCGCGCGCGCTCGCCATGCAGCCCAGGATCATGCTGTTCGACGAGCCCACCTCGGCGCTGGACCCCGAGATGATCAACGAGGTGCTCGAGGTGATGACCGACCTCGCCAAGGAAGGCATGACCATGATGGTGGTGACCCACGAGATGGGCTTCGCGCGGCGGGTCGCCCACCGCGTGGTCTTCATGGACGCCGGCCAGATCGTCGAGGTGCAGATTCCCGAGTCGTTCTTCGCGGCGCCTCGCTCGGAGCGCGCGAAGGACTTCCTGTCGAAGATCCTCTCCCATTAGCTTCGCCCACAAGGAGGCCCGCATGAAGATCACATTGGCCCTGATGCTCTCGGTCCTCGTCCTCGCCGCCGGGGTCGTCGTCCCTGCGCCCGCGCAGACGAGCGCCACCCTCGAGAAGATCACCCAGTCCGGCGTGCTGACCATCGGCACCCGCACCGGGTCGCCGCCCTTCGCTTACGTCAACGCCAAGAACGAGTGGGTGGGCTTCTCCATCGACCTGGTGGAGGAGCTCGTCAAGCCCGCCATCGAGAAAAAGGTCGGCAAGCCCATCAAGGTGGAGAAGAAGGAGTCCACCCCGCCCACCCGCATCCCGCTCCTCACGTCCAACGCGGTGGACCTGATCGCGGGGACGATGACCGACACGCGCTCCCGGCGGGAGAGCGTGGATTTCTCGACTACGTTCTTCGTGACGGGCGCTCAGTTCCTCGTCAAGAAGGGGAGCCCCATCAAGAGCATCCAGAACATCGACGGCCGTCGCATCGCCGCCCAGCAGGGCTCGACCAATGCGCGGATCATCCGCGAGAAGGCGTCCAAGGCCCAGCTCCGCGAGTTCCCCGACCAGCCGGCGGCCTTCCAGGCCCTCCTCCAGGGACAGGTGGACGCCTATACCAATGACGGCATCCAGCTCGCCGGCCTCAAGGCGAAGGCCCCGAACCCCGCGCAGTGGGAGATCGTGGGTGATTTCTTCTCCTACGAGCCCTACGGCATGGCGATGCGGAAGAACGATTCCGACTTCCGCGCGGTGGTGAACGCCGGCCTCATGGAAGGCATCGAGTCCGGGAAGTACTTCGAGATCTACGACAAGTGGTTCGGCCCCAAGGGCGAATTGCCCTACCCCATGAGCGCAGCCGTCCGCTCGTTCATGATCTACCAGGTCGTCCCCAAGTAGCGCGCGGCGTGCGGGGCCGGGGCGCGGCCGGGGCCGGGGGGCACACTCGCTTGCTTAATACACCATTCGCCGCGAGCGTACCCCCCGGCCCCGACCGCACCTCGGCCCCTCACACTTCTCCGTGCTCATGAACTATCGATTCGACTGGTCGGTGCTCTGGACGGGGCAGTCCGGCCAGTGGCTGCTCAGCGGCCTGATCACGACGCTCGAGCTTTCGGCTTGTGCGTGGATCCTGGCGGTCGTCTTGGGTATCATCTCCGGCGCGCTCCGCACGGTCCCATACCGTCTCCTACGTGGGCTCGCCACGTTCTACGTGGAGTTCTTCCGCAACGTGCCCCTCCTCGTGTGGATGTTCTTCTGGTACTTCGCGGTGCCCCCGCTCCTCCCCGAGGCCGCCCGGGAGTGGCTCTTCGGCCATGGCCTCGAGTTCTGGGCGGGCGTGTTCGCCCTCGGGGTATACAGCGGCGCGCGCTTCTCCGAGGTGCTGCGCTCGGGCATCCAGTCCATCCCGCGCACCCAGCTGGAGGCGTCGGTCGCCTCCGGGCTCACCGTGGTCCAGGCGTACCGGTTCGTGATCCTTCCCATCGCGCTGCGCCTCATCATCCCGCCCGGCACCAACGAGTCGCTCAACCTCCTCAAGAACTCGTCGGTCGCGCTGACCATCAGCGTGGCCGAGCTGACCTTCCAGACGCGCCAGATCGAGACCTACACCGCCAAGGCCATCGAGGCCCTCACCGCGGGCACCCTGATCTACCTCGTCCTCTGTCTTGCGATCTCCGTCGTCATGGGCTGGATCGAACGCCGGACCGCCATTCCCGGCCTCATCACCGGCGGGCGACGTCGCGCATGAGCCTCGACCTCGGCGTCATCTGGCGGAACCTGGATTTCCTCCTCATCCAGGGCTTCCTGGGCTTCGGCAACTTCGTGGGGGGCACCCTGCGGCTGGCCATTCCGTCCATCGTGCTCGGCTTCATCCTCGGGATCTTCATCGGCCTGGGGCGGCTGTCCTCGCGCCCCTGGCTCCGCATCCCCGCCACCCTGTACGTGGAGTTCTTCCGCGGCGTCCCCCTCGTCATGGTGATCTTCTGGATCTGGTTCATCATCCCCATCCTGCTCAAGACGAAGATCCCCGAGTTCGGGGTGGCGCTCACCGCCTTCGTGATCTTCGAGGCGGCGTACCTGGGCGAGATCGTGCGCGCGGGGATCCAGTCGGTGCCGCGCGGGCAGGTGGAGGCGGCCACCGCGGTGGGCCTCCGCCCGGGCCCGACCATGCGCCACGTGGTCCTCCCCCAGGCCCTCAAGAACATGATCCCGTCCCTCGTCACCCAGTTCATCGTGCTGTTCAAGGACACCTCGCTGGCCTCCATCATCGGCTTCATGGACCTCACCAAGGCCGCCCAGGTGGTGAACAATCGGGAGATCCGACCGTTCGAGCTCTACCTCTTCATCGCGGTGGTCTACTGGATGTGCACCTACTCGATGTCGCGCTACGCGCGCTCCCTGGAGAAGAGGCTGGGTCCTGCCTGAGAGCGTGCTCCCCTCCGGCGTCCGCCTGCACTGGCGCGAGGCGGGCGACCCCCGGAAGCCGGCGCTGGTCTGGATCCACGGCGGCTCCGTGGAGGAGTCCTCGGGGATGCTGCCCGACGTGCAGCCCTTCCTCGAGCGGGTCCGCGCGCTCCTGCCCGACACCCGTGGCCACGGGCTCTCCGAGAAGTTCGAACGTGCGGCGGACTATACCTACGCCCGGAAGGGGGAGGACCTCGGACCCTGGCTGGACGGGCTCGGCGTCGCCGCCGCGGTGTGGGGTGGCGCCTCCATGGGCGCGGCGCTGTCCCTCTGGATGGCCATTCACGCGCCCGCGCGGGTGCGCGGGGTGATCTCGATCAGTGGTCCCCCCTACGAGCCGCCGCCCGCCGACAAGGCGTGGTGGGCGGCCCACCGGCCGCTCGTCATCGCCGGCCGCTTCGACGAGTACTTCGACGCCAACCTGCGCCTGCGCATGGGCGAGGACGCGCTCGTCCGGCTCAAGGCCCGGCCGGAGCGCTACGCCGAGCTCACCGGCATGCTGCGGCGGCACTCGGTGGCCTCGCTGGTCGCGCTCCTCGACGAGACCTACTCGCGGGGCGACTGGCTCGCCGATTGCGCCCGGATCCGCTGTCCCGTGCAGATCATCGCGGGCGCCGCGGACCGGTTCCCCACGGTGGCCATGTCGGAGCGGCTGGCCGCGACCATCCCCGGCGCGCGCCTCCACGTGGTGGCGGGTGGATCGCACTTCCCCAACCGGAGCCATCGCGCCGAGGTGCAGGGGGTGATGGATGCCTTTCTCCGCGCGCTCGGCATCTGACCG
>JBKPCP010000106.1:0-11664 GCA_046727475.1 Actinomycetota bacterium
ACGGTCGATGGCTCCGTCGCGCTGGGCCGTCGTGCTCGACCGCGAAGGCGGCCTGGCCGGGTGGATCGGACGCGACATCGCTGGTGAGGAAGGTGTCGTCCGCGACCGGGCTCGGCGCATGGATGCGTGGGTCCAACTCGACGACAGTCTCCGGATCGCCTTCGGCGAGATGCTCCAGTGGAACGCCGGCTGGATCGCCGTGCTCGACAAGAAGCACCGTTATCTGGGCGTCCTCACGCCGTCGACCTTGCACGCTGCGCTGCGGCGGTCGGTGGAGGCCGACGCCCAGCGCGTCGAGCCCGAGCTGGTAGAGCTCGAGACCGTCCAGGACGCCTGAGGCAGTCCGTGCCGAGCGAGGTGGGCCGAGTCCCTTGCTTCGATGCTCAGGCGGTGCGCTCGTCGCGGTGATCGTCGGCGTCGGCGTCGGGCAGCAGAGCGTGCTGCATGCGCTCGTCCCACTTGAGCAGGTCCACGACCGTCGGTGCGTCGGCCAGGTCAGGCCAGAGCTCGTTCCACTCCGGACCTTCGGCGAAGGTTGCCAACGCCGGAGCCGGGTCGGCCGCGGCCGGGCGAGCCACCCGTAGTCCAGTGACCTCGGCCTCGAGCGCCTCGATCCGGCGTCGTTGGACGCCGAGGCGGTCCGACGCGGCGTCGAGCAACCCGATCATGTGCGACGTGAAGGACCGGTGCACTGACGTGTAGCGCTCGTACTCCGCGGCGTACTCGGCCGCCTGGGCGGTTCGAGCCATGGCGACCTCGAGCCGCCAGCGCCGGTCGAGCCGCAGCAGCATCGCCGCCAGCACGAGCGAGAGCACGGCTCCGGCTGCAGCCGCCGCCGCAGGTAACCACCGATCCTCGAGCACGAACGCGGCGCCGGCGAGTGCCAACGCGGCCAGGGGAGCGACCGCTGCGACGAATCGGGTCAAACGCACACGGCGACGATGCCGAACGGAGGCCATGGCGCACACCGTACCGGTGCGACCTACCCCGGACCGCGGCCACACGCCGAGCGTTTCGTACCGGCTTGCGACCGGTGCCGGTCAGGTCCCGAGCGACCCCTCGCTGTCGGCGGACTCTTCGTCGCTCGGAGGCACCTGGCATGCCCGCTCCAGCCTGATTCCGGCGGCCGAGACGACCAGGGCGGCAATGACGACGAGCCCCGACAGGATGACCCGGTTGCGACCGGCCGGCACCGACAGGGAGTCGAGAGCCAGCACCCCCAGTCCCAGGTATGCACCGGCAACTGCAGCGCCGAACACGGCGCCCGCCTTCGCGAGCGCAAGCATGCGGGCGACGCGCAGCGCGTCCATCCGACCGTCGAAGCGGCGCTCCTCGATCCATCCGCGCACCGCTCGGGTGCCGAGGAAGAGCACCGCCGCCAGAAAGGCCAACAGCAGCGGCAGGATCCAGGGCACCGGGGGAAGGGCATCCGAGACGGCATCGACCACCCGGCCGACGGACCAACCGACTGGAACAGCGGCCAACCCGATCCAGACCAACGTGGATACCCGGGTCGGTCGCATCGAGGTGGGCGCAGGCTCAGAGCGGAAGCTCGAGCGCGGCGTCTTCGACCCGACGTACGCCACGCGTGCCCACGCCGGCCCGAAGGTCGGCAACCCGACCGTGGCCGGGCACCGTGAATTCAGGGTCGACGTCGCTCCACGGCACCAACACGAACGCCCGCTCGGCGAGCCGGGGATGCGGCAGTTGGAGGTCGGCCTCGTCGACGATGCCGTCGCCGACAGCGAGGACGTCCACGTCGAGCGTGCGCGGGCCCTTCGGCACCTCTCGAGTCCGCCCGAAGGCGTCCTCGGCGGCCTTGCACCGTTCCATGAGTGAGCGCGGCGAAAGCGTCGTATCCACGACGAGTACCGCGTTGAGGAACGCAGGCTGTTCGGCCGGGCCGCCGACGGGCTCGGTCTCGTACACCGGCGACACGGCGACCGGGACGATCTCGGACGAGTCGGTGAGCGCGTCGACTGCTGCCTGCAGGTAGTCGAGCCGATCACCGAGATTGCTCCCCAGGGCCAGCGCGGCTCGGCGCAGTGGCCGCAGGTCGCCGGTCAGCGTGTCGGCGTCGACGATGTGGGGGTTCGGAGCATTGGTCACGCGCGGGTCCTCCGGATCGTCACGGTCAGGTCGCCGAAGGGCACCGGCATGGGCGCCTGCGGCTTGTGAACGGTCACCTCGACGTCCTCCACCTTGGCGTGGCTCAGGCAAAGGTCGGCGATGCGCTGGGCCAGGGTCTCGACGAGCCTGACCGGCTCCCCCGAAGCGAGGCCGGCCACCCGGTCGGCCAGGGTGCCGTAGTCGACCGTGTCGGCAAGATCGTCGCTCTTGGCCGCCGCACGCGTGTCGACGCCGAGAACGACGTCGATCATGAACTCCTGACCGGTCTCGCGCTCGTGCGCGAACCAGCCGTGTCGTCCGCGTACGGTCAGGCCTCGCAACGCGATTCGGTCGGGCACGCCACGACCCTAGCCGCCTACCGGTTCCGGTCGCGCACCCGTCCAGGATCAGTCGTCCCCGCGACGCTGCTGCACAGGTGATGCGTGATGCACCCAGAGCCGCCAGCCGTCCACGTCCATGCGAAACACATTGGTCGCCACCGCGTGGCCGCCGGCGAACACCGTGTCAGGCATGCCCTCCGCGGCCGAGAGCAGGTTCTCCGTACAGGTCACGACCGCGACATGGCCACTCACCTCGGCGGTGACGTCGGTGAGGACGAACTGCAGATACGGCGTGGCGGCCAGCACGGCCGCCCAGGACCGGAGGACGGCCCGGTGACCGCGGATCGGCGCGAGCCCGGGATGCACACAGATCGCGGTGTCGCCGTCCACCCAGAGCCGCTGGAGCGCATCCATGTCCCCGTGCTCGATCGCCTCGTAGAAGGCGGAGTTGGCGGCAAGCGCAGACGCGGCTTCGTCGGCTGGTTCCGCGGCGGCCGTCATCGCGACCCCTCGGCTCCCCACCGGGCGGCGACCTTGACCGCATCCGTCGACCCGGCTGCCTCGTGCACTCGCACACACCAGGCGCCGGCCAACGCGATCAACGCGGACAGCGCAGCAGTCGCCGCATCCCTGCCGTCCGGTGGCCGCTCCTGACCGGTGGTCGGATCCGAGAGCAAGCGGCCGAGGAAGGCCTTGCGTGAGGCCGCGACGAGCACCGGATAACCGAGGTCGACGATCTCCCCGAGCCGCCGGAGAAGCGTCCAGTTGTGCTCGCCCGTCTTGGCGAAACCGAGACCTGGGTCGAGCGCGATCCGGTCCGGTGCGATACCCGCGTCGAGCGCCCGATCGAGCTGAGGCCGCAGCTCGCTGCGGACGTCGTCGACGACGTCGCCGTACGTTGCGAGCTCCTGCATGTGGTCGGCGTGGCCGCGCCAATGCATCAGGACGACGGGCACGCCCGCGTCGGCGACCACACCGAGCATGGCCGGGTCGGCGCGGCCACCGGAGACGTCGTTGACCAGGGCCGCGCCGACCTCGAGTGACCTGGTCGCCACCCGGGCCCGCATCGTGTCCACGGAGACCGTAACGCCGGCTCCTGCGAGCTCACGCACGACGGGCAGTACCCTGCGCAGCTCCTCGTCGACCGACGGCCGCTCCGCCCCGGGCCTGGTCGACTCGCCCCCGACGTCGACGATGTCCGCACCCTGCGCCGCCAGGCGCAGCCCTTGAGTGATCGCGTCACCCGGCTCGAACCAGCGGCCTCCGTCGGAGAACGAGTCTGGAGTCACGTTGACGACCCCCATGACCAGACAACGGTCCGGGGTGGGCAGACCGGCCACGTAGGCCGCTGGTCTGCCGGATCGGGTGGGGTCCGTCACGCGCGCCAGAGTACGCGCGCGGCCCGGCCGGACTGTGAAGTGTGACGTCAGCGTCCGAGGATGAGGCTCATCGCCTCGGCGCGGGTGGCAGGGTTGCGCAGTTGACCGCGCACCGCGCTGGTCAGGGTCTTCGCACCGGGCTTGCGAACTCCGCGCATGGTCATGCACAGGTGTTCGGCTTCGACGACGACGATGACCCCCGCCGGCTCCAGCAAGCGGCACAACGAGTCGGCAACCTGGGTCGTCAACCGCTCCTGCACCTGGGGGCGCTTGGCGTACACGTCGACGAGCCGCGCCAGCTTGGACAGGCCGGTGATGCGCCCGTCGGTACCAGGGATGTAGCCGACGTGCGCGTAACCGTAGAACGGCACCAGGTGGTGTTCGCACGTCGATGCCACTTCGATGTCCTTCACCAGGACCAGCTCGTCGTGGCCGAGCTCGAACGTCGTCGTCAGGATCTCGGCTGGATCTTGGCGCAGCCCCCGGAACATCTCCTCGTAGGCACGCGCGAACCGGGACGGCGTGTCGCGGAGCCCTTCGCGCGACGGATCCTCACCGATGGCGACGAGCAACTCCCGGACCGCCGCCTCCACGCGAGCGTGGTCGAACGGCTGCGCGGCGATGCGCGCGAGATCGGGCTCGGCGACCACCACGGTCACGTCCGGTCCGAGCGCTCCGCGGCCTGTGGCACGGCGGGCTCCTCGACGGGAACATGTCCCCCGGCGCGGACGCCACCATTGGACGGGGCTGCCTCGATCGCCTTCGCCGGCGTGTCGATGGGACCACGCTCCGACGGCTTGCGGGTGGCCGAACCTGTCCACGCCGGACGGCGGTCGCGCTTGCGCACCGGGGCGAAGACCTCGGCGACCTCCTCCTTGTTGAGCGTCTCGCGCTCGAGCAGGGCCCGCACCAGACCATCGAGGATGTCGCGGTTCTCGACCAGGATGTCGAACGCTTCCTGGTGCGCGGTCTCGATGAGCCTGCGGACCTCCTCGTCGACCTGGCCGGCGACATCCTCGGAGTAGTCGCGCTCGTGGCCCATGTCGCGGCCGAGGAAGGGCTCGGTCCGGTCGGTGCCGAACTTGACCGCACCCAGCCGTTCGGTCATGCCGTACTGGGTGACCATGCGGCGGGCCAGGGTCGTCGCCTTGTCGATGTCGTTCGCGGCACCCGTCGTGGGGTCGTGGAAGACCAGTTCCTCGGCGGCCCGGCCGCCCATCATGTAGGTCAGCTGATCGAGGATCTCGTTGCGGGTCGTCGAGTACTTGTCCTCGTCGGGCAGCACCATCGTGTACCCGAGCGCGCCACCACGGGGCAGGATCGTGACCTTGTGCACCGGGTCGGTGTGGTGCAGGGCCGCTGCCACCAGGGCGTGGCCGCCCTCGTGGTAGGCGGTGATCTTCTTCTCCTTGTCGTTCATCAGCCGGGACCGCTTCTGCGGGCCGGCGACGACACGGTCGATGGCCTCGTCGAGGGCCTTCGCATCGACGACCTTGCGGTTGCTGCGTGCGGTCAGCAGTGCCGCCTCGTTGAGGACGTTGGCCAGGTCGGCGCCGGTGAAGCCCGGCGTACGGCGCGCAACAGCGAGCAGATCGACGTCGTCGGCCAGCGGTTTGCCTCGCGCGTGGACCTGCAGGATCTTCTGCCGACCCTCGAGGTCGGGCGGCTCGACCGCGATCTGACGGTCGAACCGGCCGGGACGCAACAGCGCCGGGTCGAGGATGTCCGGTCGGTTGGTTGCAGCGATCAGGATGACGTTGGTCTTGATGTCGAAGCCGTCCATCTCGACCAGGAGCTGGTTCAGCGTCTGCTCCCGCTCGTCGTGGCCGCCGCCCAGGCCGGCGCCGCGGTGGCGTCCGACCGCGTCGATCTCGTCGACGAACACGATGGCCGGTGCGTTCTCCTTGGCCTCCTTGAACAGGTCGCGGACCCGGGAGGCACCGACGCCGACGAACATCTCGACGAAGTCGGATCCGGAGATGGTGTAGAACGGCACGCCTGCCTCGCCGGCGACGGCGCGAGCCAGCAGCGTCTTACCTGTGCCCGGAGCGCCGTACAGCAGCACGCCCTTGGGGATCTTCGCCCCGACGGCCTGAAACTTGGCCGGCTCCTGCAGGAACTCCTTGATCTCCTGGAGCTCCTCGATCGCCTCGTCGCACCCGGCGACGTCGGCGAACGTCGTCTTCGGGGTGTCCTTGCTCTGCAGCTTGGCACGCGACTTGCCGAAGTTCATGACCCGACTGCCGCCACCCTGCATCTGGGTCATGAAGAACCAGATCAACGCGGCCAGCAGGATGAAGGGCAGCAGCGCACCGAGCAGGCTCCACAGCACGCTGGCCTGAGGCACCTCGACGTCGTAGCCCTCGGGGAGCGTGCCGGCGGCCTGCTGCTCCTGCAGATCATGCTGCAGCTCGATGCCCTGGCCCTCGACGTACTGAGCGCTGATCCGGTCGTCGTTCTTCAGGGTGAGCTGGATCTCCTGCGTCTCACCACCGATGATCTTCGCGGACTGGACGTTGCCGTCGTCGATCTCCGACACGACACGAGCCGTGTCGACGCGTTCGAACCCGCTGGTCGAGTCGAGCAGCCTCGTCAGCACGAGGGCTGCGAGCACGAAGATGAGAACCCAGAACAACGGGCCCCGAAGCAGTCGCCTTCTGTCCATGATGCGGAGCCGGTCGGCCCCGTTCCTCCCTGCCTTTCGGTACACCCGGTGAACGGGGTTTCCCGGCGGCCGGCCCGCCGGAGAAGTCGGATCACACCGACGGTACACCGGGCCAGCCCGCGACGCCCATGCGCATCACAGCTGACGATTTGCCAACGACACAGGCGTTTCGGGTGTTCCCGACGCGCCGCATGGGGCTGCACCCACGCGCATTCTCACGAGTACACGTGCGGCGCCAGTGTCGCGACGACTCGCAGATTCCGGTATCTCTCACCGTAGTCGAGGCCGTAGCCCACCACGAACTCGTTGGGAATGTCGAACCCCACGTACCGCACCTCGACCGCAGTCTTCGCCGCCTCGGGCTTGCGCAGCAAGGTGAAGATCTCCACCGAGGCGGGGCCTCGCGAGCGCAGGTTCGAGACCAGCCAGGACAGCGTCAGCCCGGTGTCGATGATGTCCTCGACCACGAGCACGTGCCGACCGGTCAGGTCTGTGTCGAGGTCCTTGAGAATGCGGACGACGCCGCTGGACTTGGTCCCCGAGCCGTAGGAGGAAACGGCCATCCAGTCGGATTCGACATGGCGGCTCAATGCTCGTGAGAGGTCGGCCATGACCATGACGGCACCCTTGAGCACGCCCACGAGCAACAGGTCGCGACCTTCGTAGTCGCGCTCGATGTCAGCGGCCATCTCGTACAGGCGACTCTGGATCTCGGAGTCGGAGAGCAGAACCTTCTCGAGATCGGCTTCGATGTCCTCGGCATCCACGCTCCGCAGCCTGCCACACGCCCGGCCGCCGCCAGGCGGGTTGCGAACGCTGCCGATCAGTCCAGGGGCGCGATCCTGAGCGCTCCGCCGGATCGGGATGCCCGCAGCTTGCCGGGCAAGTCGACGCCGACCTGGCCCCGCCAGCGCGTCACCAGCGCGTCGACGGCCTCGACATGCGCCGCGGTCAGATCGGTGGGCGGACTTCCTGCGGCGATCGCCGCGCGACGGAGGACCCGCCAACGAACCGCCTTCGGCAGTCCCCTGAGGGCGCCCACATCCAAATCGGTCGACGCATTGAGCCGGTGATCGGTAAGGGCACGCTCCGCCCAATCGTCCAGGGCATCGGCGTCCGCACGCAGGAGGTCGGCGGTCCGGGCGAGCGCGGCACCGACTCCGGGCCCGAGCTCGGACTCGAGGGCCGGCAGGACCCGGTGCCGGACCCGGGCCCGTGCATACGCCGGATCGGCGTTGTGCGGGTCGTCCCAGGCAACCAGGCCACTCGGGAGGGCGGCCCGCACGGTCGCCCGCGGCAGGTGCAGCAGCGGACGCCGGTACAGCCCGCCCGACTCCGCCATACCGGACATCGACCGCGCACCGGACCCGCGGGCCAGTCCGAGCAGGACGGTCTCCGCCTGGTCGTCTCGGGTGTGACCCAACAGGACGGCGGCGGCGCGGCATCGTGCCGCCGCCGCGTCCAGTGCCGCGTACCGGGCGCGCCGGGCGTCGCCCTCCGGGCCGTCCGCGCCGGCGTCGACCCGGACGTGCACCACCTCAACCGGGTCGAGCCCCAGGGCAACCATGGACGCCGCCACGTTCCGGGCCCGGGCCGCCGATCCTGGCTGCAGACCGTGATCGACGGTCACCGCACCCGCAGGCCGTCGGGCCCGGGACGCGACATGCCCGAGCGCTGCCGCCAAGGCCAGCGAGTCGGCACCTCCCGAACATGCGACCAGCACCGGGCGGTCCGCAGGGAGGTCGGCGACCACGTCGCCCACGGCCTTGCGAACCGCCAGTCCCTGACCGCTGATCATGTCGGCCTTGCCACGGAGTTTGGTGGCGAGGTCGACATGCTCACCGGGCGGCGAGAGCCGCCTGGCCATGGACCCGGCGGATCCACGCCACCGGGTCGGCGATCTCGTCGAGAGTGGGCAACGTCTCGACCGAGTCCCAGACCCGGTTGAAGCCATCCATGCCGACCTTGTCGACGACCGCCCGGGTGAACTTGGCGCCGTCGCGGTACTGGCGCATCTTGGCCTCCAGCCCGAGCAGCCGGCGCACCGTCCGGTCCAGGCTGCCCGCACCGGCGCGTCGGCGCTGGAACCGCTCGCGGATCGTCGCCACGCTCGGGACGACCTCCGGCCCGACACCGTCCATGACGACGTCGGCGTGGCCCTCCAGAAGCGACATCACCGCCGTGACGCGGTCGATGACGGCCTTCTGCGCCGGGGACTGGACGAGGTCGAGCACCGACGGCCCATCCTCGCCGCCCTGCGCACTCTCGATCACCGACTTGACGACCTCACGCAGCCGGGACACCAGCACCGAGGGATCGACCTCGGTGGCGCCGACGAACGACTCGATCTCCGCGCGGAGATGGTCGCGAAGCCACGGAACGGCCGTGAACTGCACCCGGTGGGTCTCCTCGTGCAGGCAGACCCACATCCGGAAGTCACGCGGCTCGACCTTGAGCTCCCGCTCGACGTGGACGACGTTTGGCGCGACGAGCAGCAGCCGCCCGGCGGCGCCGTTCCCGTCCGACCAGAACGGGTCGAACTGCCCGAGCACCTTGCCGGACAGGAAGGCGAGCAACGCACCGGTTTCGACGCCGGTCACCTTCGGTCCGACCTGGTCGAACAGTCCGCTTCCACCGGAGCGGCGCTGGCGGAGCTTGTCGATCAGCGGCGCGATGATCTGCCGCATGCCGTCGGCATTGGCCTGTGCCCAGCCGCCCCGGTCCACGACCACGACCGGGGCTGCTTCGGCGGGGCTGTCGAGGCCGGTGTACGCGCGCACCGGACCGGTCGCGACCGTGGCGAACGCCTTGAGTTCCGTGACGACGACGCGGGCCTCCTCCGCCGTCACGGTCGGACCGGGCTTGGCAAGCCGCCGGGCCGTCGCGACAGCGAGATCCCAGTCGACCATGTCGGGTGGAGCTCCGGCGCTCTCGTACGACGTCATGCCGCCACGCTACGTGAGGCTGTTCGGCGCCGACCCCACCGGCCGGACCGTAACCTGCTCGTCGGCCCCGGCGGGTCATGAGGTCGACGGTGTGGAGGCGGCCGGGTCCGGCGTCGGACCCGAGGCCGGCACGCTGCACCCGCAGCCCGCCAGCGCGGTGGCGACGTCGTCGAGCGCGGAACGGGCCGCCACGGTGTTCGTGACGTCGTCTGCGAGGAGCGCGAAGGCATAGGCGGTGCCGTCCCTGGCGACGACGATGCCGGCCAGCGAGCTCACCCCGGTCAACGTTCCGGTCTTCGCCCGGACGACGCCGGCGCTTCCTGCAGCCGAGGGCGACTCGAACCGGTCGCCGAGCGTGCCGGTGAAACCAGCGACCGGAAGGCCGGTCAGCACGGTCCGTAGTTCGGGATGCTCGGGATCGGCTGCCACCGCCAGTGTGGCCGCGAGCGCCGATGCCGGCACGGCATTGTTACGGGCGAGTCCGCTTCCGTCGGTGACCACCGCGGCTGAGACGTCGACACCCAGCCCGGCGATGGCCCCGAGAACGGCCGGGCCGGCGGCTTCCGCCGTCGCCTGCTGCCCCACGCCCCGGGCGACGTGCCGCGCGAGCACCTCGGCACCGTCGTTGTCGCTCGTCGAGAGGATGTGCTCCACGATCGTCGACAGCGGCGGCGACTCCACCGACGCCAGCTCGGCGGCGCCCGCCACCGCGTCACCCCGGCTCGGCTCGCCGCTGACCGTGATCCCCCGTTCGGACAGCATCGCGGCGAAGCTCGCGGCAGCGGCCAGCGTCGGGTCCGCCGAGCGCCGATCGGCGTCGGGATCCCGACGGCCACCGTCGACCGCCAGCGCTGTGACCGGCGCGACCACACCGGCCGGGATGTACGTCGACCGCCAGTCCGGGTCGACGGCCGGGCCGGTGAACAGGCCGTCGTCCGCAGCCAGCTGAACCGTGGTCGTGCCTGCGGTCGCCAGTGCCACCGCGGTCGCATCGGCGAGGGTGGCGAGCCGCGTCGCGTTGGGTAGTGCCGGCTGGTCGTCGACAGTGAGCGTCGGATCGCCTCCGCCGACGAGCACGAGGTCACCCGTCGCGGCGTCACCGACGACACGGGTGGTGAACGTGTGGTCCGGCCCGAGGACCTCGAGCCCGGCAGCCGCCGTGAGGATCTTCAGCGTGCTGGCCGGAACCATGGCCACGCCGGCGTGGTCCTCGTACCGGACGGCGCCCGTGGAAAGGTCGACCACCGAGACGCCGAGCCGGTCGCCCAGCGCACCGGCGGCCAGCGAAGGTCCGAGTACCTCCGCGAGCGAGGGCGCACCCGGAACGGGGGTGGACGACGCCGCCGGCAACACGGTCGGGATCGGCTCGGGAGTCGGTGTGGAGGTGTCGCTCGCGATCGGAGACGGCCGCGGGTCGGCCGACGGATCCGTCCAAACGCCGAACACGAACAGGCCCGCAACGGCGCCGCCGACCAGTAGCAAGGCAGCGGCGACGGTCACGAGGGAGCGGCGGGACACGACGGGCCACGGTACGGGACACTCGTTCGCAGACGCTCACAAGGAGGTAGCCGTGGAGTTCGACGTCACCATCGAGATTCCCGCCGGAAGCCGCAACAAGTACGAGGTCGACCACAAGACCGGCCGGCTCAAACTCGATCGGCGGCTGTTCACGTCGACGCGGTACCCGGCCGACTACGGGTTCATCGAGCAGACGCTCGGTGAGGACGGCGACCCACTCGACGCGCTCGTACTCATCGAGGATCCGACGTTCCCCGGCTGCCTGATCCGATGCCGTGCGTTGGGCATGTACCGGATGAAGGACGAGGCCGGCGGCGATGACAAGGTCATGTGCGTGCCGGCCGGAGACGTCCGCAAGGACCCGATGCGCGACCTCGAGGACATTCCCCAGTTCGAGCGGATGGAGATCCAGCACTTCTTCGAGGTCTACAAGGAGCTCGAACCCGGCAAGTCGGTCGAAGGCGCGACCTGGGCCGGACGGGCTGATGCCGAGGCCGAGATCGAGTTGTCGTACCAGCGGGCCCACGACACCGGCTATTACGACCACTGACCAGGCGCCTGCAGCCGCGGCGAGCCTGGCCCCTCGGCTACCGCGGGGCGCTGTGCGACCTCCTCGTCAGACCCGGCCGTAGAAGGACGGCATCCGCCAGTAGAAGACCGACTGCACCTCGACGACTTTGCCCGGCCGCGGAGCGTGGATCATCTTG
>JBKPCP010000107.1:0-31645 GCA_046727475.1 Actinomycetota bacterium
GCACTACCTTGCCGCCGGCATCACCGCAGGATGGCTGCCCAGGTTGCGGGCCGCGCTGCTCAATCCCGGTGCGGAACGCAACCACTGGTACTCCGCCAACCCGGACTACACCGATGCGGTGTCATCGGCGGTCATCCCCGCGCTGACCGACGCCGTCGCCAGCACCGTCCGGGTGGGCATGGGAACCAGCCTGGGCGGCCTGGCCATGCTGCACATCCAGCGCACGCACGCAGACGTCTTCGATGCTCTGTACCTGCAGTCGGGCAGCTTCTTCCGACCGAGCTTCGACGCGCACGAGCGGCGGCGCCTGAGCCAGTACGGTCGGATCGTCCGATTCGTCAGCGATGTGCTGCAGACCACGGCGGCCCGACCCGTGCGCACCGTCCTCACCTGCGGCGCAGCCGAGGAGAACGTTCACAACAACCGCGTCATGGCGGGGGCGTTGCGCGCCCAGGGGTATGACGCGACACTGCATGAAACACCCGGCGGACACGACTTCACGGCCTGGCGCGACGCGTTTGACCCGCACCTGACACGGCTGCTGCAGGAGAGGTGTGCCCACGAGACGCGACGCGGTTGAGATGTGGTCGCCGGCCATCGGCGCGGCGGGCACCGTCATCGCCTATGGGCACCTGGGCCGGCCGGTGCTCGTGTTCCCGTCCGAGCAGGGCCGGGCCTGGGACTTCGAGAACAACGGCATGGTTGGTGCCGTCACCGATCTGATCGACGCGGGACGGGTGAAGCTGTACTGCGTGGACAGCTACGACGCGGCGTCGTGGTCCAACCGCGACGTCCCGGTCGAGGAGCGGGCGCGCCGACACAACGCCTACGAGTCCTGGCTCATCGACCAGGTGGTGCCATGGATCCACTCGGACTGCGGCGGTCCGGTCGAGATCGCGACGCTCGGATGCAGTCTCGGCGCATTCCACGCCGCGAACAGCGCGCTCAAGCGGGCGGACCTGTTTCCGCTCGCAATGTGCTTCTCAGGCACGTACGACCCGTCCGACTTGCACGGCTGGGGCGAGCGCGGCGACGAGGCGTACTTCAACAACCCGTTCGACTACGTCGCCCATCTGCACGGCGAGCACCTCGACTGGCTGCGTGGCCGGGTCAGCCTGCTGCTCGTCTGCGGGCAGGGGCAGTGGGAGGACACCACGGGCTCGCTCGAGAGCACCAAGCGGTTCGCCGCTCTGCTCGCCGAGAGGTCCATCCGGCACGAGCTCGACCTGTGGGGACATGACGTGCCGCACGACTGGCCGTCCTGGCGGGCGCAGCTGGCTCATCACCTACCGCGATTCTGTTGATCCACACGGCCGGCCTCGGGAGGCCTGATGACCGACGCCACGCATCTGATCGGTTTGCTGCTCGGCACAGAGGAGGACTGGCCCACGGCCTTCGAGACGATTCTGCGCCGGGTCGGTCCCGTCTACGCGGGTGGCACCCGGCACACGTTCGATGTGGAGCGGATCACCATCGAGCCGTTCGACCTGCGCGACAAGCCGCGGTACGACTTGGTAATCGATCGGCTGGCGTACTGGTACTACCACCCGCGCGAGTGGTTGAAGAAGATCGCCCTGATGGACGACGTCTACCTGCTCAACAGCCCGTTCACGTTCCAGTCGATGGAGAAGCACGCGGCCTACTGCGCGATGATGCGGCTGGGTCTCAAGGTTCCCGAAACCGTCCTGGTGCCGTACAAGAACCCGGTCGACAACGCCCGCTACGCCTACACGGCCGCCCGTTACAACCGCCCATTCGACCTCGACGCCATTGCCGAGCAGATCGGCTTCCCGCTGTTCATGAAGCCGTACGACGGCGGTGCATGGCGTGGTGTCTCCAGTGTCCGCAATCCAGCCGAGTTGCACGCGGCATATGACCAGAGCGGCGAGATGCTGATGCATCTGCAGAGGGCGATCGACCCTTACGACGTCTTCGCCCGTTCGCTGACGATCGGCGCGGAAACGATGGTCATGCGGTTCCAGCCCGAACAGCCGATGCACCTTCGGTACGCCGTCGACCACGAGTTCCTCTCACCCGACACAGGTGCAGAGGTCGTGACGATCAGTCGGCTGGTGAACGCGTTCTTCCGCTGGGACTTCAACTCCTGCGAGACACTGGTCTCCGGCGCGGACGTGTACCCGATCGACTACGCCAACGCCTGCCCGGACGTGGCGCTGACCAGCCTGCACTACTACTTCCCTTGGGCAATGAAGGCTCTCGTCAAGTGGTGCGTCTTCGCGGCAGCGACCGGCCGGCGGCCACGGCTGGACGTCGAGACCGGACCGTACTTCCAGATCGCAGACCGCAGCGACCTGTCCTACGCGGACAGGCTGACCGCCTACCGCGGTCTCGCCGACGACTACTTCGAGACCGAGCGCTACCAGGACTTCTGCAGAAGTCGGCTGGGAAACCTCGACGAGATCGTCCTGGACTGGGTGGCCGGACCGGACTTCGACCGTCTTCTGGTCGAGACCGTGCGGTCGACCTACCCGACGCACGAGCACGATCAATTCGTGGACCACCTGCGTGGACTGCTCGGACTGTGGGTTCGCGACGAGAGCGCCCGGTTGGTCGGCTGACACGACCGCCGCCCAGAAGGTCGGTGAGGTCCATAGACTGATCGTGACCGGACGCGTCGGGGAAGGACCGCGGCAATGGGTCGAGACATCGAGACCACGCAGTTCTCCCGCCAGGACCGTGTCCGTTACCGCGAGAAGGTCAAGGGCAACCTCGCGGCTCTACGCGAGCTCGTCGACAGCGGGCGCTTCGAGACGGGTCGCCGCCTGTGTGGGGTCGAGATGGAGGTGTACATCACCGACCCGTCCGGAAATGCGGCGCCGATCAACGCGAAGCTCCTCGAGAACCTGGCCTCGGCCGACTTCCAGACCGAGTTGGCGCAGTTCAACATCGAATTCGACATCAGGCCACGAGTCCTGACCGGTCATGTCTTCCAGACCATCGACACCGAGCTGCGCCATTCGCTGAACCACGCCCATGACGTCGCCGAGCAGCTCGACGCCCGCGTGATGATCATCGGCATCCTGCCGACGCTCACGAGCTTCGATGTGACCGAGCAGAACCTGTCGATGAACGCCCGGTACAAGGTGCTGAACGAGATGATCCTGGCCGCCCGGGGTGAGGACATCCTCATCCACATCGAGGGCCAGGAACTGCTCCAGACGCGTGCCAACTCCATCGTCTTCGAAGCCGCCTGCACCTCGATGCAGCTCCACCTGCAGGTCGATCCGCACGAGTTCGGCCTCTACTGGAACGCCGCGCAGGTCTTGTCGGCGCCCCTGCTGGCCGTGGCTGCGAACTCCCCCTTCTTCCTCGGAAAGCAGCTCCACCACGAGACCCGGATCGCCTTGTTCGAACAGGCCGCCGACACCCGGACCGAAGAGCTGACCCTGCAGGGTGTGCGCCCTCGGGTGTGGTTCGGCGAGAAGTGGCTCGACGAAGGTGAGGGGCTGTGGGAGCTGTTCGAGGAGAACGTCCGCTACTTCCCCGCACTGTTGCCGATCTGCGACGACGAGGATCCACGGCAGCTGCTCGACGCGGGAGAGGTTCCCCGGCTGCCCGAGCTGACGCTGCACAACGGAACGATCTACCGCTGGAACCGGCCCGTGTACGAGGTCTTCCGTGGACAGCCGCACATGCGTATCGAGAACCGCGTGCTGCCAGCCGGTCCATCGGTGCCCGACTCGGTGGCCAACAGCGTCCTCTACTACGGGCTACTGCGAGGGCTGGTCTCCAGCCCGCGCCCCCACCTCTGGGAGCAGATGAGCTTCGCCGCCGCGAGGGACAACTTCTACGCCGCCGCACGCGACGGCCTCGGCGCACGGCTGTACTGGCCGCGCGTGGGCGCGAACGTGCCGGCGACGGAGTTGATCCTCCGCCACCTACTGCCACTTGCCCGCGACGGGTTGCTCGACTGGGGCGTGGACGACGTCGACGTCGACTACTACCTCGGCATCATCGAGGAGCGGACCCTCTCGGGCATGACGGGTGCCGACTGGCAGATCGCCACCTGGCGCCGGCTCATCGACGACGAGGGGCTCGACCGGGCGGAGGCCGCCCGTGAGGTCGTCCGGCGCTACCAGCAGCGTTCGTTCGCGAGCACGCCGGTCCACAGCTGGCCGGTCGGCGGTTGACCGGTCGAACCGGTGTTGCACCACGGGCGATAGCGTGTCCCGTCGTGACTGCGCCCTACCACCGCTTCGACGGCTACCACGAGCTCAAGTCCCTGCTGGAGGGCTCGGACGAGGACATCCTGGTCGAGCTTGCCGGGAAGCCGGCTCTCATCCGCATTCCCGCCGCCGCCACGGTGGCCGGCCCACGGGCGCGGCTCGTGGCGTGCCTCATGCATGGCAACGAACCCTCCGGCTATCGGGCGGTGGTCGACGTCCTGAGGCGCCAGAACGACTTCCCCTTCGACCTGTGGGTACTGATCGGCAACGTGCGGGCAGCAACGCAGGACGGCTGGTACGCCCACCGCTACCTGGACGACCAGGAGGATTTCAACCGGATCTGGGACGGCGGGCCGGCAACCACCCGCATGCGCCGCTGCGCCCGGTCGATCCTGGACGAGCTTCTCTCCGCCGACCTCGAGGCCGCCGTCGACCTGCACAACAACACCGGGCAGAACCCGTTCTACGCGATACTTCCCCAGCCCAGCCCGGAGGGAATGCGGCTGGCCGCGCTCTGCGCCGACACCCTCCTGCAGTGGAACCTCGCTGCACACACACTCATGGAGGCGCTGTCGCACCGTTGCCCGGCCGCAGCCGTCGAGTGCGGGCTTGCGCACCTGCCCGAGGGGACTGTATTCGCCAGGGGCGTTCTCCAGCGCTTCATGGACGCCGACGGCTTCACCGTGTCGCCGGGCGAAGCCGTACCCCGGCCGGGCCGCATCCTCCAGATGGTCCATCGGGTGACGGTCCGCCCGGAGGTCGCGTTCACGTTCGGAACTGAAATCGACGAGACGACGGACCTGGCCATCGTCCCGGGACTTGATGCGTACAACTTCGGGATCCTGCCGGCCGGAGAGACGATCGGCCACATCGATCCTGGCGCGGCGATGCCATTGCTCGCCACCGACAGGGCCGGGCGTGACGTCACCGGGCAGTTGTTCTACGCGACCGAGGATGGGCGTCTGATGGTCACCGAGGACACGACACCGGTCATGATGACCACGACGGTCGTGCAGACGCGTCGCGACTGCCTCTTCTACACGGCTGAAGCGGCGGACGGAGGCCCAGCAACGCGGACACGCTCCTCCTCGGGCGCAAGACCCGTCGCAGATCAGGCGGAGCATTGATGACGAGATCGAGTACAGGGTTCCGCTGAAATCATCGAAGCGGAACCGTTCCACAGCGGTGCACCGAAGGAACAGATCGCGGCCGCGCGTGCCGCCTACGTCGACCGGTTTGTCCACTCACTCCCCGACTGGTACGACACCGTGATCGACGAGGAGGGCGACAACATCAGCGCCGGCGAGAAGCAGCTGGTCCAGCACGCTATGGCGGCCCTGCGCACGACCGGACGAGCTTCGTGATCGCGCACCGTCTCTCGACGATCCGCGACGCCGACCTGATCCTCGTCATGGAGTCGGGAGCGATCGTCGAGCAGGGTACTCACGCCGAGCTGCTCGCCCGCCGAGGTGCATACTTCGAGCTCTACAACACACAGTTCGCCGCACCCGAGACAGCCGACCGATGAACCGCAGCTCGCTTCCACTGGTGGGCGAACTCTTCGCGTTCCAGGCGGATCGGCTTGGCTTTCTGACCGGGCTGGCCCGCGAGCGGGGCGATGTGGCGGCATTCCGGATCGGGCCGTTCCGCGCCTGGCAGCTGGTTCACCCGGACGACGTACGCGACGTCCTGGTGACCCACGCCGGCCGGTTCCGCAAAGGTCCCGTCCTGCAACGCGCCCGGTTGGTGCTCGGCGACGGCCTGCTCACGGCCGAGGGCGACGTGCACCGTCACCACCGCCGGCTGCTGCAGTCGGCGTTCCATCCCGACCGGATCACGGCGTACGCCGCGGTGATGGCCGCGCAGGCCGCCGCCGTGGCCGGACGCTGGACCGCCGACGCACCCGTCGACGTCCACGCCGCTACGGTCCGCATGACACTCACCACCGCCGGTGTGACGCTGCTGGGCACCGATGTCGACGCGGACGTCGCAACGGTCGAGCGGGCCGTCGCCGACCTGCTCAGCGCCTACAAGCTCGCGTTCGTCCCGTTCGGCTGGCGGCTGCAGCGCATCCCGGTCGGCCCCGCACGGCGCCTCCGGCGTGGCCGTACCAGCCTGCGCCAGCTCGTCGACCGCGCCATCGCGCAGCGGCGCGACGGCGGCGGCACCGACCTGCTGTCCGCGCTCGCCCGACCCGACGGCGGCGACCGACTCACCGAGCAACAGATCACGGACCACGCCGTGACGCTCCTCCTGGCCGGACACGAAACCACCGCCAACGCGCTGGCATTCGCGTTGCACCTGCTGGCCCACCATCCCGAAGTCCAGGCACGGGTACATGCGGAGGTCGACGACGTGGTGCGCGGCCCGCTTCCCCGGCCGGGCGATCTCGAGCGGCTGCCGACCTGCCGTGCCGTGATCGCGGAGGCGCTGCGGCTCTTTCCTCCGTCCTGGGCGATGGGCCGGCAGGCCGTCGACGAACATCACGTCGGAGGCCAGGTCATCCCCGCCGGGGATCTGGTCGTGCTGCCGCAATGGGTCGTGCATCGTGATCCGCGCTGGTGGCCGGAACCGGACCGATTCGACCCGGACCGGTGGTCCACGGGCAACACTCAGGGACGACCACGGTGGACGTACTTCCCGTTCGGGGCCGGCGTGCGGATGTGCATCGGCGAGGGCTTCGCCTGGACCGAGGGCGTGCTGGCACTGGCGGTGATCGCCCGCCGCTGGCGCCTGCGACCGGTACCCGAACGGCCGCTGCGGCTGGAGCCGCTGATCACCCTTCGCCCCCGTCGCGGCCTGTGGCTGCGCCCGGAACCGCGGACGATCACGGTGGCGTGAGGCCGGCCTGGATGGCAAAGACCACAAGCTGTGCGCGGTCGCGGGCCCCGAGCTTGAGCATGGCCCGGCTGACGTGGGTGCGGACCGTGTCGCGGCTGACGACCAGCTCTGCCGCGATCTCGTCGTTGGACATGCCGGTCGCCACCCAGCCCACGACTTCGCGTTCCCGTTCGGTGAGTCGTTCGATCTCGGGCTGAGCCCCGGCCCGCCCGGGCTGCGCGAATCGGGTGATGACGCTGCGTGTGACCGACGGCGAGAGCAGCGACCCGCCGTCGGCGACGACCCGTATCGCCCGCAGCAGCTCAGTGGGTTCGGCATCCTTGAGGACGAATCCGCTTGCGCCGTGACGAAGCGCCTCGAACACGTACTCATCGAGTCCGAAGGTCGTGAGCATGACGACCCGGACGCCTGACAGTGCCGGATCCTCGGTGATCTGGCGCAGCGCGGCCAGTCCGTCTAGCCCGGGCATCCGAATGTCCATGAGCACCACGTCAGGGACGGTAGTCCGGACCACGCGTACGCCGGAGCGTCCGTCGACGCCCTCACCGACCAGTTCGGTGTCCGGCTCGGACGCGAGCAGGGTGCGAACCCCCATGCGCACGAGCGCCTGGTCGTCGACGATGACGACTCGGATCAACGGTCCGACCCGTCCACGGAGCCGGGCAACGGCAGGCGGGCCGTGACCGCGAACCCGCCGCCGGGGCGCGGGCCGGCGTCGAGAGTGCCGCCCAGCGTCTCGGCCTGGGCCCGCATCCCGCGGATACCGGTGCCGGCGCCGTCGCCGATGCCGAGGCCGACCGCCGTGGCACCGCGACCGGTGTCGGTGACGTCGAGCAGCAGCAGCCCACCCTCGTCACGCACCCGGATCCGAGCCGTCGCCGCACCGGCGTGCCGCAGCACGTTGGTCAGGGACTCCTGCAGGATCCGGTAGGCGACGGCGTCGACGGCCGGCGGTACGGCCCGCAGGCCGGGATCGATGTCGACGTCAACGGCTACGCCGCCCGCCCTGACCCGCTCGGCCAGCCGCCCGACGTCATCGAGGCCGGGTGCGGGGCGGCGGGCCCCCACGGCGTCAGGGCTGCGCAACGCGTCCAGCTCGGCGCGGAGGCTCTCCAGAGACTCGCGACTGGTCGACCGCACGGCCTGCATCGACTTGCGGGCCTGCTCGAGGTCGCGGTCCAGCACATGCAGCGCCACGCCCGCCTGCATGGCGATCACCGCGAGCCCGTGGCCCACCGTGTCGTGGAGATCCTGGGCCATCTGCAGCCGCTCCTCGGAGACCGCACGGCGGGCCTGCTCGGCGCGCACCCCGGCCGCGGCCTCGCGCCGGACCTTCACCGACATCCCGACGGCGAGCGCGGCTGCTGCGACCGCGGACCAGGCGACCGAGAGCCACAACAACTGGTCACCCTGCAGGCCCGCCGGTCCGCGCCATTCCTTGACGACGGCGGCCGCGAGGATCACACCGAGGTAGACGGCCACCGCGGCGAGGGCGCGGCGTGCGGGCCACTGGGCGGCGACTCGGAAGATCGTCACCGGGATCGTGAAGAGGATCGGCCCGTACGGGTACCCGGCCGCCAGGTAGACGGCGACCGCTGCACCGTTGACCGCCAGGGTCGAGCTCAGACGGCGCCGCGGCGCGAGAGCCAGGGCGGCGATCGCCACCAGCACGTATCCCGCGAGGTCGGGAGGTCGCGCCGTGTGGGGTTGGTTCTCGCCGGCCGGCGCGGTGGCGATCAGTCCGAACACGAGCAAGGCCAGGCTGGGCCAGGCCTCGAGCAGCACGCGCCCTGCTCTCTGCGTTCGGCTCTCCACGCGGCCGACCGTAGCCGGGCCCGGGCGGCGCGTCACCCGCCCACCGGCGTATCCGACATACGCAGTCCTGCGCAGGGGGATGCCGCTCCAGCGGTGACGACCGAGCACGCCGTGTGCGGCCAGTCTCGAGGCCATGAGAACGACCCCGAACTTCGCCGAGCCGACCGACCGGAAAGGAAGAGCCATGCCAACCGTGACCCGACCCCGCCCGCCCGTGCCCGACCCCGCACCGGCCACCGCCGGATCGATCGAGGAGCGGGTGATCGCCGCCCTGCGCCGTCATGCCCCGACCCTCATGCGCGGAGCACTGGGCCTCGTGTTCGTGTGGTTCGGAGCGTTGAAGGTCGCCAACGTGACGCCGGTTGCACAGTTGGTCGCCGACACTCTGGCCTTCGTCCCGGTCCCGGCGTCGGTGCTGGTCCCGGCACTGGGTGTCTTCGAGATCGTCGCCGGGTTCGCCCTGGTCACCGGATTGTGGCTGCGCCCGGTGCTGGCCGCGATGGTGGCCCACCTCACCGGCACCTTCCTGGTGCTGGTCCTGCAGCCGCAGGTGGCGTTCCAGGACGGCAACCCGCTCTTGCTCACGACAGAGGGCGAGTTCGTCGTCAAGAACCTCGTACTGATCGCAGGAGCGTTGCTGGTGGCCGCAAACCTGTCGCCACGCCGGACGACAGCCTGAGCGCTGGGAACCGGGAGCCTCGTCATGAGCGAACGTCAACACCCGACCGCACTGCGGGCTGAGGGTGCGGTTGTCCGAACCCAGAATCTGACGAAGAGGTACGGCGAGCACGCGGCCGTCGACGCCATCGGTCTCACCGTGCGGCGGGGGGAGGTCTATGGGTTCCTCGGCCCCAACGGCGCGGGCAAGACCACCACCCTTCGAATGCTGCTCGGTCTGGTTCGCCCGACCAGCGGTACGGCCACCGTGCTGGGGCGGCCTCCGGGCACGCCGGATGCCACCGCGGACATCGGCGCCCTCGTCGAGGGCCCGGGCTTCTTCCCCTATCTCAGCGGCCGGGACAACCTGCGGGTGCTGGCCCGCTACCGCGGACTCGGCGACGACGACGTCGAACGCGTGCTGGACCGGGTCGACCTCGCGGCCCGCGGACGTGACCGGTTCAAGTCGTATTCCATGGGCATGAAGCAGCGCCTGGGCGTCGCCGCCGCGCTCCTGGGTGACCCGCAGCTTCTCATCCTGGACGAACCGACCAACGGTCTCGACCCGGCCGGCGTCAACGACATGCGGCGGCTCGTCGCGGACCTGTCTGCCGCCGGCCAGACCGTTCTGCTGTCCAGCCACCTGCTCACCGAGGTGCAGGAGATTTGCGACCGGGTCGGTGTCATCTCCCGCGGCCGGCTGATCACCGAGGCTCCGGTCAGCGAGCTTCGTGGCGGCAGCCGCCTGCTGGTCCGGGCGGGTCCGGCGGACACGGCACTGGCCGTCGCCATGGGACTTGCCGGCGATGACGCCGTCACGGTCGCGGGCGACCTGCTGCAGGTGCGGCTCGACCCGCACCGCGCGGCCGAGCTCACCCGCGCCCTGGTGCAGGCGGGTGCCGACGTACACGAGGTCCGTCCGTCCGAACGCTCCCTCGAAGAGGTCTTCTTCGAGATGACCACGGCCGAGGAGGCCCTGCCATGAAAGCCCTGATCGCCAGCGCCCACGCCGAGCTGCTCCGCCTGCGACGGTGGCCGGCCCTGTGGGTGACGCTCGGCGCCTTCCTGGTACTGAACATCAGCTTCGTCTACGTGTTCAACTACCTCTCGTACCGCAGCGGCGGCGACAGCTTCTCCACCGAAGGCATTCCCCGTGAGCAGTTGCTCGCCGAGGTCATGCCGGACGCGGTCCCGACGGCGTTGATCCAGGGGATGCCGATGTTCGGCGGCGCCCTCATGCTCACGCTCGGTGCGCTCGCCGCCGGCAGCGGCTACGGCTGGGGCACCTGGAAGACCGTCTTCACGCAGGGACCGGGCCGGCTGACCGCGACCGGTGGCACACTCGTCGCGCTGCTGGGGATCGTCGTCGCCCTGGTCGCCGCCACCTTTGTCGTCGACCTCGGCATCGCCTCCGCCCTGGCGACGGCCGAGTCCCGGACGATCGTCTGGCCGGCGGTCGATGACGTGGCACGCGCGTTCGGAGGCGGCGTGCTCATCTTCGCGATGTGGATGCTCGCGGGCGTTGCGGTCGGCACGCTGGCCCGTGGCCCGGCCCTCGCCGTCGGCCTCGGCCTGGTATGGGTGTTGGCCGTGGAGAACCTTCTCCGCGGCGTGGGCAGTCTGCTCGACTGGCTGCAGCCGGTCACCGACGTGCTCCCGGGGACCGCGGCGGGGTCGGTCGCGGCGGCCGTGGGTGCCACGCCCGTCTCCGAAGGCGGAACCCCCGGTGTCGTCAGCACCCTGGCCGGCGGGACCGCCGTCGCCGTCGCGCTCGGCTATGTCGTCGCTTTCGTCGTCACCACCGGATTGCTCGTCCGGCACCGCGACCTCGCCTGAGGGCGATGGACGTCGACCGGCTCAGGCGAACTGCTCCTCCTCGGTCGATCCATGGAGCGCAAGCGTGTCGCCGTCCGGGTTGAGCGCGGTGGAGACGAGGTCGAAGTAGCCCGTGCCCACCTCGCGCTGGTGCCGGGTCGCGGTGTAACCCAGCTCTTCCGCGGCGAACTCGCGCCGTTGCAGCTCGACATAGGCACTCATTCCCGAGCCCGCGTAGCGCCGGGCGAGGTCGAACATGCCGTAGTTGAGCTGGTGGAACCCGGCCAGGGTGATGAACTGGAACCGGTACCCCATGGCGCCCAGCTCGCGCTGGAAGCCGGCGATTGCCTCGTCGTCGAGGTGCGCGCTCCAGTTGAACGACGGCGAGCAGTTGTATGCCAGCATCTTGCCCGGGTGCTCGGCGTGCACGGCCTCGGACACCTTCCGGGCCAGCCCGAGGTCTGGCGTGCCGGTCTCGACCCAGATCAGGTCGGCGTACGGCGCATACGCCAGCGCCCGGGCGATGACCGGTTCCACGCCGGGGGTCACCCGGTAGAACCCTTCATCGGTGCGCTCGCCGGTGATGAACGGCCGATCGGTCGGGTCGACGTCGGTCGTGATCAGCTTGGCGGAGAGCGCATCGGTGCGCGCCACGATGACCGTCGGCACGCCTGCGACATCGGCCGCCAGCCGGGCCGCGTTCAGCGTGCGAATGTGCTGCGACGTCGCCACGAGCACCTTGCCGCCAAGGTGGCCGCACTTCTTCTCCGACGCGAGCTGGTCCTCGTAGTGGATCCCGGCCGCACCGGCGGCAATGAGCGCCCTGGCCAGCTCGAACGCGTTGAGCGGACCTCCGAAGCCGGCCTCCGCATCGGCCACGATGGGCGCCAGCCAGTCGAAGCCCGGGTCGTTCCCCTCGGAGAAGGTGATCTCGTCGGCGCGCAGCAACGCGTTGTTGATCCGCCGGACCACCGTGGGCACCGAGTTGACCGGATACAGACTCTGGTCGGGGTAGGTGTTTCCGGACGTGTTGCCGTCCGCTGCGACCTGCCAGCCCGACAGATAGATCGCCTCGAGCCCGGCGCGCACCATCTGGACGGCCTGGTTGCCGGTGATGGCCCCCAGTGCGGGAACGTAGTCGCGCTCGTGGAGCAGGCCCCAGAGCCGCTCGGCACCCCGGCGGGCCAGCGTGTACTCCTCGCGGACCGAGCCGCGCAGCCGGACAACGTCGTGCGCCGTGTACGTACGGCTGACGTCGCGCCAGCGCGGGTCCGTCGCCCACCGACGCTCCAGTGCTGCGGCCTCGGCGCCGATCCGTCGTTCCGTGGGAGACATGGTCCTGGCCTCGAACTGCATGGTCGTCATGATCACTCCTCAGTCGTGTTGAAGAGTTCCTACAACCACACCCTGTGCGCTCCTGGCCAGGCCCAACCACTGCTAGCGTCTGTGAAACATCGAAGAACTTCACTCAGGAGAAAGAGATGACGAGTCCACGCAGCGACCTCGATCTCGTCACCCTGGGTCGGCGCATCCGGCACGCTCGCAAGGCCAAGGGACTCACCCTCGGCGCACTTGCCGCCGTCGTCGGCCGGGCACCCTCGTTGCTCTCGCAGATCGAGAACGGCAAGCGCGAGCCCCGTCTGACCCTGCTGCGCGCGATGGCGGCTGCTCTCGACGTCGACGTCGCCGATCTGATGCGAGCCGAGGCTCCGTCGCACCGCGCCGCCCTCGAGATCGCACTGGAACATGCCCAGCGCGGCCCTCTCTACACCGGCCTCGGGCTGCCGTGGATCGCCGCCGGAGCCCGGCTTCCCACCGACGCCCTCGAATCCCTCGTCGGGCTGCATCGGGAGCTGGAACGGCGAGCCACCGAACAGGCTGCGACTCCTGAGGAGGCCCGGCGTGCCAACGCCGAGCTACGCCGTCAGATGCGTGACCGCGGCAACTACTTCGCCGAGATCGAGCAGGTCGCCGCACGGATCTCGGCCGCCGTCGGCCACTCCGGCGGCCCGCTCACCGAGCGTGGGATCAACGACCTCACGACCCACCTGGGGTTCACGCTGCACCGAGCCGCCGACCTCCCCCGGGCCACCCGGTCGATCACCGACCTGCAGCACCGCCGCATCTACCTGCCGGTGACGGATCGCAGCGGCCACGACCCGCGCACCATCGTGCTGCAGACACTCGGCCACTTCGCGCTCGACCACCACGACCCGGGCAGCTACGCCGAGTTCCTCCGGCAGCGGGTCGAGGCCAACTACTTCGCCGCCGCGCTGCTGATGCCTGAGTCCGCCGCCGTCGACTACCTCCAGCGGGCCAAGGCCGCGAAGTCGCTGGCCATCGACGACCTGCGCGACGTCTTCGCGGTCTCCTACGAGACCGCCGCGCACCGGTTCACCAACCTCGCCACCCACCACCTCGGCCTGCTCGTGCATTTCATGCGGGTGGGCGAGGACGGGGTCATCTACAAGGCGTACGAGAACGACGACGTCACCTTCCCCACCGACGTCACCGGAGCCATCGAGGGCCAGATCGTCTGCCGGTACTGGGCCGCCCGTGCCGTCTTCGCCGCCGCCGACCGCTACTCGACCCACCACCAGTACACCGACATGGGCCGCGGCACGTACTGGTGCACCACCCACGTCGAACGTACCTCCGAAGGTGAGTTCGCGATCGACGTCGGGGTCCCCTATGCCCACTCCAAATGGTTCCGCGGACGCGACACGACCATCCGCGCCACCTCCGCGTGCCCCGACCCAGCCTGCTGCCGCAGGCCACCGGCCGAGCTCACCTCCCGCTGGGCCGGCCGGGCCTGGCCCAGCGCGCGCGTGCACTCCCACCTGCTCGCCGCTCTACCTCCCGGCACCTTCCCCGGAGTGGACGACACCGACGTCTACACCTTCCTCGACCGCCACGCGCCCGAGGTGGCATCCGGAGCCTGACCCGGTCACGGCTGTTACGTGCTCTCGTGCTCCTCCAGACCAACGGCGGCGCGCAACTCATGAACGTCAGAGCGCAGACCTGGAGTCTGGTCGAATTGCGCGCTCATGAGATCGGCCAGCGCGTCGGCGATGGCGTTGAGCTTGTCCTGCACCGCGGCGTTGGCGCGAGTCTGGCTGTTCTGGAGCAACGCGACCATCAGAAAGGTCACGATCGTGGTGGCCGTGTTGATGATCAATTGCCAGGTGTCGAGGTCCTTGATCAAGAAGTAGGACGGCGCCCAGACGACCACCAGCAGGGCGCACAACGAGAAGAACCACGCCCGGGAGAAGAATCGGGACGCCATCTCGGCGAAGCGGTCGAAGAGACCGAGACCGTCGGAGACGTCCGACGGCATGTGCGGCTTGGTCCTGACCGTATTCGTCATGAGCACAGCTTCCCCTCGGGGACCGGTTCCGCAAACCCGCAGGTCAGGGTCGCGTCCGCATGGCTATCCGCGATCGAACTAGGGCGCCGCGGGCGTCGTCTCGGCACGGTCGGCGGCCTCCGGGTCAGCCGGACCCATTGCGGCTTCGAGAGCGTCGCAGACGTCGTCGTACAGTTCGAACAACCTGTCCATCCGGGTGATCTCGAAGACGCGCAGCACCGACCGGGGTGCGCAGGCCAGCCGTATGCTGCCACCGCGGGCCGTCGCCTCGTGGTGAGCGACGATCAGCGCGCTGAGCCCGGCCGAGTCGACGAACGGCACCCGGCTCATGTCGATCACGATCTTGGTCTGGCCCAGCCCCAGCTGGCCGAAGATGTGCTCACGCAGCACGGGAGCCGTGGCGACGTCCAGCTCTCCCGCCACTCGAACGATGAGGCAGCCCCCGAGCGTCTGGTTGCGGACCTCGAGTTCTCCCATCAACGACCACCAACGATCCGGGACGTCGTCACACCCACTGTCTACCGTGCGCCACAACTCATCGTCAAGTCGCTCGTCACAACGCCGCGGCGTGACACCTCATCCCGGCAGCGTCTCGCCCCCGATCGGGGCGAGGACTTCCCCGGAGTAGTAGCCCGACAGCCGCTCGGTGGCGAAGAACACGTACGACGGCGCGATGTCGTCGGGATGGGCAGCCTGTTTCATCGGCACCTGCTGCCCGAACTTCTCGGTCTTCTCCTTCGGCATCGTGGACGGGATGAGCGGCGTCCACACCGGTCCGGGAGCGACACAATTCACCCGGATCCGCCGCTGCACTAACGACTGTGCCAACGAGTACGTGAACGCGAGGATGGCGCCTTTGGTGGCCGAGTAGTCGATCATGGAGGCGTTGCCGCGCAAGCCGTTGATCGACGACGTGTTGAGTATCGCGCCGCCGTCCGGAAGGTGCGCGAGCGCCGCCTTGGTGGTCCAGAAGTACGAGTGGATGTTGGTGCGGAAGGTTTTGTCCCACTGGTCGTCGTCGATGTCGGTGAGTGCGTCCTGTGGCTCCTGATAGGCGATGTTGTTCACCAGTATGTCGAGTCCGCCGAGCTCCTTGACGGTACGAGCGACGACCTCGCGGCAGTGGGCGGGTTCGCTCAGGTCGCCCGGAAGCAGGACGGCCCGCCGGCCGGCCTTCTCGATCAGCTCGGCCGTGTAGCGGGCGTCGTCGTCCTCGGAGAGGTACGCGATCGCGACGTCGGCCCCTTCCTTGGCGAATGCGATGGCGACGGCCCGGCCAATACCCGAGTCACCGCCTGTCACCAGCGCCCGCCGGCCCTCGAGCAGCCCGCGGCCGAGGTAGTCGGCCATCTCGTCACGGGGCTCCGGCTCCATCGGCTTGGTGTTCCCGGGACGGGCTTGCTCCTGCGGCGGCTTGTCCGTGCGGTCCTCGACCATGGTCGTCTGCTCCTCGTCGGACGGTCACGCGGGTCAGCGGGAGGCCGTCAGTCCGGCGGTTCCTGCTCCTCCCGGACGGCTGCCTCCTCGGCGGGCAGGCCCGCCCGCTCGTCCGCGGCGGCCCGCTCCTCTGGCTCCCTCCGCGCTACCCCGCCTCGATTACCCCTGCGAACCGGTGCGAAACACACCACCGGGTCACGTGGCGGCTGCGGTTCGGTGACCCGAATCCGGGTAGGGCCAACCCGATGGCGTGCGTTGCACGTCCTGCGAGAACCAGGAGGACACGATGGTGGAACCGCGTCACGACGACGGCGAGAACCGTACGGCCCGCAGCTACCGGCTGTTGCCGGTCGTCACCACGGCCCTCCTCGTGGGTGTCGGGATCATGCTGGTGATCTATCTGATTGCACGCGGCTGACCGGAGAGGGGACGCGGTGAAGGCACTCACCTGGCAGGGGAAACGCGACGTGCGGGTGAACGAGGTGCCTGACCCGATACTCCAGGAACCCACCGACGCCATCGTGCGGGTGACCTCCACCGCGATCTGCGGTTCCGACCTCCACCTCTACGAGGTCATGGCGCCGTTCCTGGAGAAAGGCGATGTGCTCGGTCACGAGGCGATGGGGATCGTCGAGGAGGTCGGCAAGGAGGTTCCGCAGCTCCGGCCCGGCGACCGTGTCGTCGTCCCGTTCAACATCGCCTGCGGGTCGTGTTACATGTGCAAGCAGCAGCTGTACGCCCAATGCGAGACAACCCAGGTTCGCGAACACGGCAAGGGTGCCGCCCTGTTCGGCTACACCTCCCTCTACGGCGCGGTCCCGGGTGGCCAGGCCGAGTTCGTCCGGGTGCCCATGGCCCATTTCGGCCCGATCCCCGTTCCGGCCTGGGGGCCGGACGAACGATGGCTCTACCTTTCCGACATCCTTCCGACGGCATGGCAGGCCGTTCGCTTCGCCGATGTGAGGCCGGGTTCGACGGTCGCGGTCCTGGGTCTGGGCCCGGTCGGGCAGCTGGCCACTCGGGTCGCGCTCGAGACGGGTGCAGGACACGTCGTCGGCATCGACCCGGTTCTATCGCGGGTCGAGACGGCGCGGATGCACGGTGTCGAGGGGATCGACAGCACCGAGATCGACGACCTGACCCAGGCGCTGCTCGACACGTTCGACGGCCGCGGTCCCGACGCAGTCATCGACGCGGTCGGACTGGAGGCCACGGGTGGTCCGGGCGACAAGCTAGCTCAGACCGCGGTCGGGCTGCTTCCCGACGTCCTCGCGCGGCCGCTGACCCAGCGATTGGGCGTCGACCGGCTGGACGCCCTACACACTGCCGTGAAGGCCGTGCGCAGGGGCGGAGCGGTGTCCGTCGTCGGTGTGTACGCAGGACAGCTCGACCCGATGCCGATGATGGAGATGTTCGACCGTGGGGTCCAGCTACGGATGGGGCAGGCCCACGTACGGCGCTGGGTCGACGAGATCCTGCCGCTCCTGCGCGGTCCCGACGACCCGCTCGGCGTCGAGGATCTCGCCACGCACCGGCTTCCGTTGTCCGAGGCACCGCTCGGTTACGAGATCTTCCAGGGCAAGCGCGACGGCTGTCTCAAGGTGGTGCTCCAACCGTAAGGCGATGATCAGGAGTTCGCAGCCCGGATGACGGAGCGCAGCAGCTTGGACGCGGCCCGTCCGGGGGTTCCGCGCGCTTCGAGCAAGGCGGCACGCGCCGCGTTGGCGCCACATGCGCCGTGAACGCCGCCGCCCGGATGCGCGGAGGCAGACGCTAGGTAGAGCCGCTCGACGGGTGTCTCCGCGCGGCCGAGCCCTGCCCACGGGCGGAAGACCAGCTGGTTGAACGGTGCGGCCGTGCCGGCGTTGATGGCACCGCGGAACAGCGACGGATTGCGGTGCTGGAAGTCTGCCGGCCTCTGCACGTGCCGCGACAACACGACGTCGCCGAAGCCGGGCGCGTACGCCTCGAGCACGGCCTCGACCCGTCGGACCTGTTCGTCCGCGACGGCGGAGTCACGGGCCGACCCCTGTGGCAGATGCGTGTAGGCCCAGAGCGACTCCGTGCCCTCAGGCGATCGGGAAGGGTCGGTCGTCGTCATCTGCCCCACGAGCATGAACGGCTCGACGGGTGCCTCTCCGCGGGCCAGGGACGCGGAGAACGAGGACAGCCCGACCATGTCGGCACCCACGTGCAGCGTGCCCGCCAGGCGCGCGGCTTCGGCCTTCCAGGGCACCGGCCCGGAGAGCGCCCAGTTCACCTTGAGCGTGGCGTCGTCCCACGGGTAGCGCTCCATCAGGGCCCGGGCCCTCGTGGGCAGCACGTCTCGACCGACCAGGTCGCCGAAGAGGATCGGAGCGGGCACATCCGCCAGCACGGCCCGCCGGGCCCGGACCGCGTCGCCGCCAGCCGTGCGCACGCCGAGCGCCCGTCCTCCTCCGAGGACGACCTCCTCGACTGGAGTGTTCGTGACGACGACGGCACCCGGCCGCCGGGCCCGGTCGGCCAAAGCCTCGGCCAGGACACCGGCCCCACCCTTGGGCACCGGGAAGCCGACGTCCTGCGCCAGCATGGCCAGCAGCCACCCGAAGATTCCCGAACCGGCGCCGTCCGGGGACAGATCCGCGTGCAACGCGTTGCCCGCCAGCAGGAGCCCGGCACCCTCGCCGTCGAACTCCTCCGCCGCCATCGCGCGCACCGGCATCACCGCACGGCGAGCAAACCGCGCGACCCCCGACGGGCCCAGCTTGCGGGCCAGCCGCGTACCCGCCCGGACCGGAGGAAACGGCCGCAGCAGGACGTCGAGGAGGTCGTCACGAACGTCCACCCACTCCTCGGCCATGGCCCTCCAGCGGGCGGCGTCGCCGGCCGCGAACGATCCGACCGAGTCCGCCGTCTCGTCCAGGTCGCGGGACAGCGTGACGCACCGGCCGTCCGGCAAGGGATGGGCCAGGACCAGCGGCGCGTGCTCCCAGCTGATCCCGAGCTCGAGCTCGTTCAGAACCGGTGAGGCCGCTGCCAACGGGTAGAACGCGCTGCACAGATCGACCACGAACCCCGCTGCCGTGGTCTCCGCGCTGGCAACCGACCCGCCGAGCTGGTCGTGGGCTTCGAGCACGACGACGTCCCAGCCCGCGTCGGACAGCAGCGCGGCGGCCACCAGGCCGTTGGGGCCGGAGCCGACCACCACGGCATCGGCTGAGGACGGCAGCATCAGGTGCCTCCTGTCAGCCGGGCTGCGCGGCGCCGGTGATGCCTCCGTCACCGCGGGGGACCGAGGGCCTCCGCACACAGCGCGACGATCTTAGCCTCCGCCCCCGGCCACGTGTGGGGACCACCGGCTGCGCTCGACCCAGTCCTGCGGCAGCGGCACCTCGTCGACGAGGTGGTCGCGGAGGCGGGTGAGGGTACGGGCGAGGAGCCGGGAGACATGCATCTGGGAGATTCCGAGCTCGTCGGCGATCTCGCGCTGGGTACGGTTCCCGAAGAACCGCAGGACGAGGATGCGGCGCTCGCGCTCGGGAAGCCTTGCCAGTACCCGTTGCACGGACTCTCGCGCCTCGATGTCATCCAGCGAGCTCTCCACCTCGCCGATGCGGTCACCAACCGTGGGACCATCGCCCCCGCCGGCGTTCGATGGCGCGTCGAGCGACGTCGTGGAATACGCCCAGTTCGCCTCGAGCGCCTCGAGGACCTCGTCCTCAGTGACATCGAGTTCGACGGCGACCTCGTTCGTAGTCGGCGACCGTCCCAGAGAGCGGGCCAGCCGGTCGACGGTCGTCTGTACCCGCAGCGTCATCTCCTGAAGACCACGCGGCACCCGGACCGCCCAGCACGAGTCACGAAAGTGCCGGCGCAGCTCGCCGAGCATGGTCGGGACGGCGTAGGCGGCGAACTCCGTGCCGCGGGTGGGGTCGTAGCGCTGGGCGGCCTTCACCAGCCCCAGCATGGCGACCTGGACGAGGTCGTCGAGGGGTTCTCCCCGGCCCATGTACCGGGTCGCGACCCGGCGCGCCAGCGAGAGGTGCTGTTCGACGAGAAGGTCGGCTTCGGACTCGGGGTCCGAAGCTCGTGCAACGGGTACGCAGTCGGCCAACGCAGTGGACAAGGGACACCTCCTCGAGACGCCTGTAACCTGGACATTGCTTCCCCAAGTGCTCTGTCACGAAACGCCCATTGCCCTCCGGTACGAGCGTTCGGTCTCTTCCGCGACGCGGCTCCAGGCATAGCGCAGCTGCGCGCGCTCCGTCGCTGCCAGCCCGAAGCCGTCGAGCCGGACCGGGTCGCCGAGCAGAGCTCGGAGCACACGGCCGAGCACGCGCGGGTCCTCTCCCGGCACGAACACACCGGTCGCACCCTCCACCACCGCATCGGCCTGGCCACCCACGGCAGTGGCGACAACGGCGCGGCCGCAGGCCATCGCGTACACGACGACGGCGCCGTCGACGTCGCACGAAGGAACGGAAACCACGATGTCGGCGGAGCGCAGCAGAGCCGGAAACCCGGACTGCGCGACGTGGCCGAGCAGCCGGACCCTGGCCGTCACGCCCCAGCGGCGAGCCAGATCCGTCAGCCGGTTGGCTTCAGGATCCTTCTCCAGGGATGCAGCCGGCGGTCCGCCGGCGACCAGCAGCTCGGCGCCGGGGACGTGTCGAAGCGCGGCGATGGTCGTGTCGTGGCCGGATCCCCGGCCCCACGGCCCGACGGTGACGAGTCTCGGAGCCGATCCGCGAGGGAGCAAATTCCCGCGAGGGGTGAACGACTCGATGTCCACGCCCACCGGCACCAGGTCGATGTGCTCCCGGCGGACGCCCGATGCGACGAGGTCCTCGATCTGCCGGCCGGACGTCGCGATGACCCGGACGGCACGTCGGGCAAGCGTCGCGGTGAACTCTTTGGGTGCATGGACTGCGGCCAGGGGCGCGCCGCCCACCGTTCCCTGGACGACGGTCAACGGCGGCGACGCCGGCAGTGACATGCGGGCGGCGTGAACCGCGAGACCCGACGTCCAGGAGCGTGCGTGGACCACGTCCGGACGCACCCCGATCCACGACGCGGCCAGCTCGTCGGCAGCGCTAGCAGCCCGGTCGGCGGTGGCCCTCGTCAATGCGTGTGCGTCGACCCGGTGACCCCGCTTGCGCAGTGCGTCCGCGAGCTCAGCGGCCTGTGCGTCCTCCCCCTCGGCCACGATGGTGATCGCGAGGGGCTCTCGAGAGCCCTCGATGTCAGCACGTCCCGTCTCGTAGCGCCGCGTGCAACTCGTCGCGGGACATGCTCGACCGGCCCGCGATTCCGTAGCGGCGGGCCCTTTCGTACAACTCTGCGCGTGCGGCGGTCGTTTGTGGACTCGCCGGGCGGCGGGCCGCGACGACTGCGGCGCTGTGCCGCCGGAAGGCCTCGCCGACTTCACGAAGCCGCGACACCGCGACGACGTCGTCGAGCGGCCGCAATGTCGCGTCTTCTTCGACCTCGACGTGCCGGTACACGATTGACCGTGCCCGGTCCAGAAGGTCGGCCGGCACAGGTTCGACGCATTCGTCGAGCCTGCGTGCCAGGTCGGTGAGTTCCTCGAGCGACCGGCGAGTGTCACCCAGGTCGCTCACCCGGCTCTTCGCGAACGGCAGCAGCGCACGGGTGGACGCGTCGGCATGACCCGCGATCTCGGCCGCCAGCCGCAGCCGCAGGGAGTCACCGGCCCGGTGCGGGCGGCCGAGACGTTCGACGAGGCCCGCGATGCGTCGGTGGTCTGCTCGGACGAGCCGGACGACATTTGCTCCCACCGGAGGCTTGTACCCCAAAAAGCGGCCTCTGCACCCGACCGGCCGGCCGAGGTTCCGGCACGGGCCTCGTCAGCCGACCTTGTCGGCCGGGACGGCCACGGCCTCTCGCAGCAGGCGGCGGGCAAGGGTCAACCGGTCGGCGTCGTTCAGATCCGGCAGGTCGCCCACCCGGATCTGCGGGCCGGCCAGGAGCGCCCGCACGGCCGGTTCGCAGTACGACGGGACGGTGAGAGTGCGGTCGGGCAGCTCCAGCGCCACCCGGTCGGCGTCGACCGTGACGATTCGCCAGCGCAGACCGTCCCGGGGGGCAAGGAGGGAGTCGGCGTCCAGCGCCGTTGTCGCGGCCGTCTGCGCGAGCGGGCGTATGGGGGCTGGGCGGGTCGACCTCCACTCGCGCTGACGAAGCCTGTCGGCAACGGCCGCTGCGGCGACATCGTCGCCGGGCAACCATCGGCGCAGCGTCTCGACGGTTCGGGCCAGGTGCGGAGCGAGCTGATCCGGGTCGGTGACGTCGAGACCGAGCGGGAGTCCTGCGCGCAGCGCCGGCTCGTCGACCGCCATGGCGAGCAAGGCCTCGACCAGGGCGAACCGGTTGGTCGCACGTAGCGCGAGGGTGAGATGCAGCGATTCCTCGCCGAGCGCCTCGGCCGCGTGCAGCCAGCCGCGCGGCAGGTAGAGCGCGTCGCCCGGGGCGAGGACCTCGTCGAGCACCGGAGGCGTCTTCGCGACCGCGTCCACCTCATCGGCATGACCGCCCCATTGCTGGCGGTCCAGCGGGTCCGGCACCACCGGCTCGTGGACCTGCCACCTCTTTCGGCCCGCCACCTGCAGGACGAACACGTCATGGGTGTCGTAGTGGGTGGCGAAGCCGCGGTTGCCGGCCGGGGTCAGGTACGCGTTCACCCCGACGGGTACCACGAGCTCTGCCGCGAGCCGGCCGGCGAAGTCGATCAGCGGTGGCCAGAGCCGATGCAGCCCCTGCAGGACCAGCGTGGCACCGTGGGCGTAGAGGTCGAGCACCCGCTCGTCGAGGACCTGATCGGCGATCTCGGCACCCGCCCCTCCCCCGCCGGTGAAGTCGGTGGACGGCAGGACCCGGCCGTCCTGCGCGAGACGCAGGAAGGGGACCCGCAAGCCGCGCCGTGACAACAGTTCGTCCGCGTCGTCGAGGCTGAGCAGGTCCGCGAACCCGGACGGCTCGCCCCATGCCGCCGTCAGCTCGGCGGCGCGGGAGAACAGCGGCTGCCGCCCCCAGTACTGCCGGGCGAAGTCGTCAGGGTCGACGCTGATGCACCGGCGTAGCACCGGGTGGCCGGGCGGGCCGCCCGGTTCCGCAGTCGGACCGCGCGGTGCGGTCAGCGCGCGCCTCCGTCGGCGCCGCCGTCGACACCGGTCGGGTTCGCGCCACCGTCCATCGGACCCTCGCCGCCCGCTGTGCCATCGGCTCCACCGTCGGCCGGACCCTCGCCCGCGGTGCCGTCGGCGCCACCATCGACCCCGGTCGGGTTTGCGCCACCGTCGGCTGGACCCTCACCGGCACCGCCGTCCAGCGGGCCGTCTGCAGCGCCGCCATCGGCAGGTCCCTCGCCGGTTCCGGTCGGACCGCTGGTCTGCATGTCGTCGTCTTCGAGCGTCATCGCTGCTCCATCCTCGAGGGACTGTTGCACGTGCTGCGCCGTTCATGCCCATCCCATGACGGCTTTACACGCGCCGAGCCGCAGCCTGACCGGACGGGAGGTGGGGAAGACTGGGCGGCATGGCGTCGAAGAAGCTGAGCGTGGAGGTCGAGGGCCGCAAACTGGGACTCTCGAACCTTGACAAGGTCCTGTACCCGGAGACAGGTACGACCAAGGGCGAGGTCATCGACTACTACACCCGCATCGCGCCCGTCCTGCTGCCCTACCTGGCTGACCGGCCGCTGACCCGTAAACGGTGGCCGGACGGGGTCGAGGCGGAGAGCTTCTTCGAGAAGAACGCGCCCCGTGGCACTCCGGAGTGGGTCCGAACCGTGACGTTGCCCTCGCCCGGCAGCACGCGCAACCGCGAGACGGTCACGTACGTCGTGTGCGACGAGTTGCCGACCCTGGTCTGGCTGGCCAACCTCGCGGTCCTCGAGCTGCACGTGCCCCAGTGGCGAGTCGACGGGGACCAGCCGCAGAACCCCGACCGCCTCGTCCTGGACCTCGATCCGGGTGCTCCCGCCACGGTCATCGAGTGCTGCCAGGTAGCACTCCTGCTGGCCGAGGCGCTGGCCGACGACGGACTGCTGGCCCACCCCAAGACCAGCGGTTCCAAGGGACTGCAGATGTACGTCGCGCTCGACGGCAAGGCCCCGGTCGACGACGTTCACGGGTACGCACGCCGGCTTGCCGAGCGTCTCGAGATCGAGCACCGGGACCTGGTGATCTCGCGCATGGAGAAGCGGGCGCGAGCCGGCAAAGTGCTCGTCGACTGGAGCCAGAACAACGCGGCGAAGACGACGGTGGCTCCGTACTCACTGCGGGGCCGCGAACGGCCGACGGTCTCGGCGCCGGTCACCTGGGAGGAGGTCGAGCGAACGGCCCGGTCGAAGGCGCGCTCCAGGCTGCCCCTGCGGTTCGACTACGCCGAGACGCTCGCCCGGGTCGAGGAGGACGGAGATCTGATGGCCCCCCTCCAGGACGAGGCCCATGCCCTCGAGGTGGCCTGAGGACGCTCAGCCCTCCCGAACCACCTCGTCGGGATGCTTGTCCGGGCGTAGCCCCCTCCAGACCGGATGCCTCATCCGTCCGTCATCCGTCCAGTGCGCGTAGGCCACCTCGCCGACCAGCTCCGGGCGGACCCAGCGTGCAGTGCGTGCCTGTCGCGGATCGACCGGGCCGGTGAACGGCGTGGCGCTCCGGCCGAGCCGCCGCATGAGTCCGGCGAGGTCGTCGAGCAGGTGATCGTCGAACCCGGTGCCCACGCTGCCGACATACGTCAACCCGCCCGCCGCCGGCAGTCCGAGCAGCAGGGCGCCGAATGTCGACTCGCGCCGTCCATGGCCGACCGTGTAGCCGCCGATCACGACTTCCTGGGTCGCGAGGTTCTTGATCTTGATCCACTCAGTGGAGCGCTGACCCGGGCGGTACGGCGAGTCCAGCCGCTTGGCCACGATGCCCTCCAGCCCCAACCGGCGGCTTGCCTCGAGCAGGTCGGCGCCTCCGCCGACGAAGGACGGCGACACCTGCCAGTTCGGCCCGGCTGCGACGACCGCCTCGAGCAGCTCCCGGCGCTGCACGTACGGAAGAGACGTCGTCGGCAGGCCGTCGACGGCGAGGATGTCGAACACGAGGTACGTGGCGGGAATGGTGGCCGCGAGCTGGGCGGCCCGCGCCGCCGAGCGGACGTGCATCCGCGGCGCGAGCGCGCCGAAGTTCGACCGCCCGTCCGGGCCGAGCACGGCCACCTCACCGTCGAGGACCGCAGCACGCCCACCGAGGCTCCCGGACAGACCCTGGAGCTCCGGGTAGGCGATGGTCGCGTCGATCCCGGAACGTCCGACCAGGCGTACGGAGGCCGGCGAGACCTTCGCGGTCATCCGCACGCCGTCCCATTTCATCTCGTACGCCCAGCGGTCGTCCTGGTCGGCGTGGGGCAGCCGGCCGGCGACGGCGAGCATCGGCCGGAGGTCAGTCATCCGTAGCTCACAGGCCCGGGTGGGAGCGACGGCAGCAGGCGCAGTGCCTTCTCCCGTTCCAGCCCGGTCGCCCGCAACACGTCGACGGCCAGCGACCGGGTCTGGGCGACCACGACCTGGCCGGCGAACCCGCCGGTCTCGTCGAGGGCCTCGGTCGCCAGCTCCGCTGCCGCTACGGCGTTGGCGCGACACTCCTGGGGCTCGTCGCCGTTAGCCAGGTCGATCCGGAGCAGCCGGACGGCGCCGGACAACGCCCGTAGCGACTTGGGAAGCTGGGGCGGCACGGGCTCCTTGCGGCTCAGCATGCTCACGACGTGCCGGGCCATGACCCGCAGGTCGCGCGCGACGTGGTCGATCGGCTCGCCGGCGTCGATATAGCCGGTGAGCTGCCCGCGGGCCCGCCACCGGGCCGGCGCGATCAGCGCGACCTCGGACGACCCTTCCAGCGCCTCGTTCATGGCGTCGACGGACGCCTGCGTCTCGCGGGCCCGACCCAGCGCGCGTCCCGCACCGATGCGGTCACGCTCGGCCAGCGCGTCGGCGCAGTCGTCGATCAGGTCGGCGAGCGTGCCGAGCAACGGGTCGAGCTCGCGACGCACGGCGGCGACCGGGTTGACGGGCAGCAGCACCGCGATCACGACGAGGCCGACGATCCCGCCGACGAGCGCGTCCACGAACCGGTCGAGATCGAGGCCGCCCTCCGGTGCCGTCAGCGTTGCGACGAGGACCGCGGATGCTCCCGCCTGTGTGATGATCACCGCCCCGCCGCCCAGCACGACGGCCGCGACCATCGCCAGCGCGACCACCAACGCGATCTGGGCGATGCCGGTGCCGATCCACGCGACCAGCAGGTCCCCGACGAGGACTCCGACGGCGACGCCGACGACAAGCTCGACGACGCGGGGCAGCCGTTGCCCGAGGCCGACGCCCACCGAGATCAGCGCCGCAATCGGCGCGAAGAACGGCCGCTCGTGGTCGATCGGCGGACTGGTCGCCACCCACCAGGCGAGAGCAGCCGCGACGGCGCACTGGACGATCGGCAGAGCGGTGTGGCGCAGCCTGCGCAGCCGTTCGCGGACTCCCTGCCGGGACAGCGTGGTCAGGTACTCGAGCGCTTCGTCGCCCCGCGTGATGCGGGCCGGCCGGCTCGGCTCCTCCGCCAAGGCAGCCTCGCCTACAGGTAGAGGCCGGTCTGGCCGTCCCCGAGCCGCTCCGATGCGACGGCGTGCAGATCGCGCTCGCGGAGCAGGATGTAGTCGTCGCCCCGGACCTCGACCTCGGCCCGGTCCGCCGGGTCGAACAGGACGCGGTCCCCGACCTCGACGGTGCGGACGTTGCCGCCTACGGCGACCACCCGGGCCCAGGCGAGCCGCCGGCCGACCGCGGCGGTGGCCGGGATGACGATGCCGGCCGAGGAACGCCGCTCCCCGGCCTCACCGTCCAGCGCCACCAGCAGCCGGTCGTGCAGCATCCGCATGGGCAGCTTGTCCGGCGCGGCAGGGCTCACGCCCACGAGAGTACGACCTGGGGGTCAGCGTCGGCGGCGCGCCCGCCACACCAGCACGGTGAGGCCCACCAGGGCGCCTATCGCCGCGCCGACGACCTCGGCACGGGGTCGGCCCTGCGCGGTGGTCAGCTTCTCCCGAACGGTGGCGACGCTTCGCCGCGCGACCTGCTTGGGATGCACCAGCCGGACCAACTCGTCGACTCTGGAAGCGAGCCGATCCGTCGTCTCCTGCAGTTCCTGCTCGATCTCGGCCGGCTTCTTCGATGACCGCGGCGGGGGTGGCGGCTCCGGCACGGGCATAGGCCGTCGGGTGGCGGGCAGGACTGGCTCCGTTGCGCTCACGTCACCTCCCGGCAGCCGGCATGGTGGGCCGTGCACCACGGTACCCAGCCTTCCGGCCCTGAACCGAGCGCGGGTCGAAGCCGTAGGGAAGCTCCAGTCGATGCTCGGCCAGCAGATCGGCGTCTCCGAGGACGTCGGCGGTAGGCCCGTCGGCCACGACGGTCCCACCCGAGAGGACGACGGAGCGTTCGCACAGCTCGAGGGCATACGGGAGGTCGTGGGTCACAACGAGCATCGTCACCTCCAGGGAGTCCAGCACCTCGGCCAACTCCCGCCTGCTGGCCGGGTCGAGGTTGCTCGTGGGCTCGTCCAGAACGAGCACCTCCGGTTCCATCGCCAGCACGGTCGCCACGGCGACCCGGCGGCGCTGGCCGAACGACAGGTGATGGGGCGGGCGGTCGGCCACCTCGGACATACCGACCGCATCCAGCGCCGCCGCGACCCGCACCTCGAGCACCCGGCCTTCCAACCCGAGGTTCGCCGGGCCGAAGGCCACATCGTCGCGGACCGTCGGCATGAACAGCTGGTCGTCGGGGTCCTGGAAGACGATCCCGACCCGCCGCCTGACCTCGCGCAGCGCCTCCCGGTCCCGCGGGCGAACCTCCAGCCCGGCGACGCGCACCGTGCCGACACCGGGGGTGAGGATGCCGTTGAGATGGAGCACGAGCGTGGTCTTGCCCGCACCGTTCGGCCCGAGCAGCGCCACGCGCTCTCCCCGTCCGACGACCAGGTCGACGCCGAACAGCGCCTGGTGCCCGTCCGGATAGGCGAAGGCGAGGCCATGAACATCGAGCGTGGGGACGACGTCCCTGCCATCCAGGCCCTCTCGCTCGACCGTCATGCCCACACCCCGCCGGCGAAGGCGACGATCAAGGCGGATAGAGGCAGCGCGGCCGCCGTCAGCCAACCGCGGGCGCCCACGGGTTCCGCGCCAACCAGCGGCATCGCGCCGGCGTATCCGCGGGCGAGCATGGCCAGGTGGACCCGCTCTCCGCGTTCGTACGTGCGCACGAACAGGGCACCGGCGCCCTGCGCGACGACACGCAGGTGACCCAGGTGCCGCGCCTCGAAGGCGCGCGACTCGCGCGCAACCCGCATCCGCTGCATCTCGCCCGCCACGACATCGCCGTACCGCACCATGAACGCGGCGATCTCGACCAGTCGATTCGGTAGACGCAGGCGCTGGAGACCGACGAGCAGGGCTCTGGCATCCGTCGTCGCGGCCAGCAGGATAGACGCAAACACGCCGAGCGTGCCCTTGGCCAGGATGTTCCAGCCGGCGAGCAGACCGTCGTCGCTCAGCGAGATCCCGAGCACGTCGCTCCGCTCTCCGGTCGAGACGACCGGCATCAGCAACGCGAACACGACGAACGGGATCTCGACCACCATTCGACGCGCAATGAAGGTCGCCGGAACCCGGGCCAGAACCGCGACCACGGCGAGTAGGGCCGCGTATGCCGGAAAGGCCCAGAACCGGTCGCGCGGGGTCGCCACGACGATCAGCACGAACGCCACCAGTGAAACGATCTTGGCGTGTGCCGGCAGCCGGTGGACGACCGAGTCGCCGTGCCGGTAGAGCAGGTGAGAGTGACCGACGGCCATCTAACGTCCAGCCATCCTGCTGCCGGGGCGGCGCGACCGGGAGACGGCCCGGAACACGGCCAGGCCGGCACCCACCGTCGCCACGACACCGAGCACGCCCGCCACCCCGACCGGGATTCCGCCCAGATCGCCGTAGTCGGCCAACACGGAATCGCCGAGCAGGTGGTCACGGGCGGTCTGGACGAAGCCCTCTTCCGCGGCCACGTACTCCAGGCCGTCCGGATCGCCACTGGCGAAGAAGCTCACGACGCCGGCGAGGACCAAGGCGGCCAGGCCGCCGGCGACGAGGATGCCGCGCGTGCCGCGACGCCCGCTCTGGTTCGGACGCTCCACGGTGACCATCGAGCCGTCGGCCTGCCGCAGGCGCAGCGTCGGCTCCAACCCGCGCGCGGCGTAGGCCAGGTCGGGCCGGACCACGATCACCGCACTGACAGTGAGTGCCGTGATCACCGCCTCGCCTATCCCGATCAGGGTGTGCCACCCCAGCATGCTGGCCATGAACCCGCCCAGTGGGAGGCCGGCCTGGCCGCCGATGGCGAACAGCACGACGAACAATCCGGCGGCCGCCGGAACCGAGAGCAACGCACCGATGGCGGCGGCCGGCGGTACGGACGACGGACGCCGGGGCAGGATCGCCAGGACACCCCGGGTGACGGCCCATCCGACGACGACGGTCACCACGCCCATCAGGGTGATGTTCGTCCCGAGTGCCGTGAGCCCGCCGTCGGCGAAGAGCAACCCTTGCACGATGAGCACGACCGACAGGCACAGCATGCCGGTCCAGGGCCCGACCAGAACAGCGGCGAGCGCACCGCCGACGAGGTGGCCGCTGGTCCCGATGCCGACCGGGAAGTTGAGCATCTGGGCCGCGAAGACGAACGCCGCGGTGAGCCCCGCCAACGGTGCCGTGCGCTCGTCGAGCTCGTCGCGTGCCTTCCGCAGCGAGATGCCGACGGCCGCCGCGGCTGCGGCACCGGTAGCGATCGACGTGGGGACGTCCAGGAACCCGTCAGGCACGTGCACGACGTCTTCCCTTCCAGGTCCGTCCGGTCCGGCCGTCACTGGGCAACCGGGGGTGCTCCTCCGCGTGCAGATTCTAGTTGCAAGTTATTCGCAACAACTACCAGTTCCGGCTTGCCGGAGCGGTGGCCACGCCCACTACGGTTGGCTCGTGCCTGATCAGCGACTTGTCCCCGGAGATCCTGCCCCCGACTTCACCCTGCCCGACGCCGACGGCAACCCGGTCACCCTCTCGTCCTTCCGTGGCGGGCGGACCATCGTGTACTTCTACCCCGCCGCGATGACGCCCGGCTGCACCACGCAGGCATGCGACTTCCGCGACAGCCTTTCGTCATTGCGGGCGGCAGGGCTGACCGTGCTCGGCGTGTCGCCCGACCCGCCGGAGAAGCTGCGGACCTTCCGCGAGCGCGACGGCCTGAACTTCCCGTTGCTGTCGGACGAGAACCGCGTAGTCCTTGCGGCGTACGGCGCCTACGGCGAGAAGATGCTCTACGGCAAGCCCGTCACCGGCGTGCTGCGTTCCACGTTTGTCGTCGCCCCCGACGGCACGCTCGAACAGGCGATGTACAACGTCAAGGCCACCGGCCACGTCGCCAAGCTTCGCCGCGACCTCGGCATCGACTGAGCCGCCGCACCCCGGACGACGCGCCCCCGGGTTTGATCACGTGAACCACCCGGAGCACGCCTTCACCATGTTCCGACGCCTGGTAAGGGGCTGCCTCGCCTGGTGAAGGGATGCGAGCCCTGCACTGATGGCCCAGGTGTCATAGCCGCGGCACAGACGGACCGGGGAGAGACGAAGCCGTACGGCCGTCGGGCCGCTGGCCTACGCTGGGTCGCACCGGGCGGGAGTGGCGTAACTGGCAGCCGCGCCAGGTTTAGGTCCTGGTGTCCTCGGACGTAGGGGTTCGAGTCCCCTCTCCCGCACCACGAAACCACAGGTCAGGAAGCTATTCACGGTCGCCGCGACCCGCGTCCGCCAACCGACTGCCAACGGACGTCCCGGCGATCAGACCACCCACCAGGATCGCCGCGTCGCCGTGCAGGCCCTCGGTGAGGTGGCTGTAGACGCCCAAGGTGACCGTGATCGAGGATTGGCCGAGCCGCTCCTGCACCACCTTCGGGTGCACTCCCGCCGATGGCGCGATCGTCGCCCACGAGTGCCGGAGGTCGTGGAGTCGGATCCGAGGAGGGCCGGCCCGGGCCGCCTCCGCTGGAACGTCCTGGAGAACCGCTCCGGGTGCAGCGATGCGAGATCGACGCCGAGACTCGCTGTCGACGTCGGCTGAAAGAGCCGATCCGTTCAGGAGCGCTTCAGCCGACTCGTGGTACGACGCATGTCTCCTGGTGTGCCCTGCAACGAGAGGAACGATCATGGGACGCCGACTTCTGACCCTCGGACTGGCCCTTCTCATCTCCGTTCCGGCCGTCTATTTCGGGACCGCCGCCGGCGCCGACCCCAAGCCTGTCCAGTTCGCCGACGCCCGGCTCATCGTGGAGATCAACGCGACCGACGGTGACGCCGGCCTGCAGATCTTCCTCGACGGTGAGGCGTGGAACACGATGGATCTGCTCGACCCGCAGGGCACCGCGATGCTGGATGTCGATGTGACAGGC
>JBKPCP010000108.1:0-9537 GCA_046727475.1 Actinomycetota bacterium
CGAAGCGCGTCCCATGGTTGGTTTCAGGCCGGTCAGGTTCTGCGCATTCGACGGCGCAGTGATCGAGCCGCCCGTCTGCGTCCCGATGCCGGACGTCGCCATCCGCCCCGCCACCGCCGTCGCGGTACCCGTCGACGAACCTCCCGGGTTGACCGACGGGTCCGTCGGCGTCCATGCGTTCACGGTGGTGACGATCCCGTCGGGCGTCGTGGCCCGGGTCGTGGCCAGCGGACCCATCTGCGTCTTGCCGAGCACGATGGCGCCGGCAGCCTGGAGCATGGCGAGAGTCGTCGCGTCGAACGGCGGGGCGAAGTCGGCGAAGATGAACGAGTTCGCCGTCGTCGTGATCCCTGCGGTGTAGTAGTTGTCCTTGATGGCCAGCGGGATTCCGTGCAGTGGGCCGCGCACCGGCATCGACCCGAAAGACCGGGCGAGCGCGAGCGCCTCCTCGGCCAAAACCAGGTTGAACGCCTGGTACTGGTCGTCGAATGCTGCAATCCGATCCAGGTAGGCCTCGACCAGCAGTTCGGGACGGAGGCGCTGAGCCCGGATGAGCGTGGCCGCCTCCGCAATGGTCAGTTCGGTGATGTCCGCAAGCGCCTCGGGGCGCGGTGTGGCATAGCCCCCCGATGACGTCGTGCCATCCTGCGTACGAATCGTGCCGGCGGCCGAGATCGCCGGCAGGGCCACTGTGCCGGCCGTCGTGGCAGCGGCCAGCACTGCGGCCCGGGCCAGGAACGCTCGGCGGTCGACCAGTGCGTCCAGTGGCAGGTCGCCCGTCATGACTGTCTCCACGCCGTGCTGATCGACGGGTACAGCATCGGCGCCCGCTGCTGAGAGAGCTCGTCTGCGACCGAGGGATCGGTGCCGTCTGGTGCCGGCAGCTCATACGCGCTCAGCTCCGCAACGGTCCCTCGTATGAACGATCGGCACGAGGCGAGTACCGAGTCTTGCCCGGGTGATCCGGTGACGGGATCACGCACCGTGCCGGGCGGGAGCTGATCAAGGTCGATACCCACGGAGGCAAGACGGGCCCTGATCAACACATTGAGTTCTTCGTCAGTCGGTGGTGTCGGCGCCATGGCCACTCCTCGAGTCGTCTGACGCCGTCTGATGCTACCGATCACGAGCGCCTCCAACCATGGCTGGACAGTGGCGCTTGTCGCGCTCCCCGGAGCCGGTGCAGCCGCTTTGGGGACGTCGATGTGAACGCTAACATGACACCCGGATGACATCAGAACGCCCGATCAGTGAAGGCCAATGCCGATGCCGCCGGAGATCACGACCCGCCCCGCCGTTATGGCGGACGTCGCACGCCGGGCCGGTGTCTCCCACCAGACGGTCTCCCGAGTGCTCAACGACCACCCGAACGTGCGCGAATCGACGCGCGACAGGGTCCTCCAGGCGATCGAGGAGCTGGCGTACCGCCGGAACTCCACAGCACGAGCCCTGGTCACGCGGCGGTCGCGGACACTAGGCGTGGTCGCGTTCGACACGACGCTGTACGGCCCGGCGAGCACGCTGTTCGGCATCGAGCAGGCCGCTCGCGAGTCCGGCTACTTCCTCAGCATCGTCAGCCTCAAGACCATCACCCGGAACAGCGTCTCCGAGGCGCTCGGCCGCCTCGCCGAGCAGGCCGTGGAGGGCCTCATCGTGATCGCACCGCAGCGGACCGCCGCCGAGGCCCTCGCAGCCCTGCCGCACGACCTACCAGTGGTCGCGGTCGAGGGTGGCCGTGCGCCGGACCGGCCGGTCGTATGCGTGGACCAGGAGTCAGGGGCCGCGGCGGCAACCCGGCATCTGCTCGATCTGGGCCACGAGACGGTCTGGCACGTCGCCGGCCCGCTGGACTGGCTCGAGGCCGAGGCCCGCCTTACTGCCTGGCGCACGACACTCGACGGCGCCGGCGCGACAGTGCCCGACGTCCTGCCCGGCGACTGGAGCCCCCGCTCCGGCTACGCCGCCGGCCAGCAGCTTGCCGAGCGGCGAGCGGCCGGGCAGCACATCACCGCGGTCTTCGTGGCCAACGACCAGATGGCCCTCGGGCTGCTCCGCGCATTACGCGAGCACAGCATCGACGTCCCCGGTCACGTCAGCGTCGTCGGATTCGACGATGTCCCCGAGGCCGAGTACTTCTCCCCACCCCTGACCACGGTCCGCCAGGACTTCGCCGCCGTCGGACGGAACAGCATCGGGGTCGTGCTCGACCAGATCGAGTCTGGCCCCGTGCACCCACCCCCGCGCATCGTCGTGCCGGCGACCCTGGTCGTCCGGACGAGTACGGCCGGACCCGGCTGAGTCCGCGAGACACGTGCCAACAGCGATACAGGAGGTCCGATGTGAACGCCCAGAGCAATGCGGCACACGGGTACGTCGTCGGCATCGACTTCGGCACCCTGTCCGGCCGTGCCGTCGTGGTCCGCGTCTCCGACGGTGCAGAACTGGCCGGCGCGGTCCACGAGTTCGGCCACGGCGTGGTCGACCGGGTCCTACCCACCACCGGCGAGCGCCTGCCTCCGGACTGGGCACTTCAGGTCCCCTCGGACTACGTCGACGTTCTCAAGACGGCCGTGCCGAAGGCGGTCGCCAAGGCCGGCATCGACGCCGGCGAGGTCATCGGCATCGGCACCGACTTCACGGCGTGCACGGTCCTGCCCACGCTCGCCGACGGCACCCCGCTGTGCGAGCTGCCCGAGTACGCCGACCGTCGGCACGCCTACGTCAAGCTCTGGAAACACCACGCCGCGCAGACCCACGCGGACCGGATCAACGCGGTGGCACGCGAGCGCGGCGAGCCGTGGCTGGCCCGCTACGGCGGGCTGATCTCCAGCGAGTGGGAGTACGCGAAGGCGCTGCAGGTGCTGGAGGAAGACTCGCAGGTGTACGCGGCCACCGAGCGGTGGGTCGAAGCCGCCGACTGGATCATCTGGCAACTGTGTGGCCGGTACGTTCGGAACGCCTGCACCGCCGGCTACAAGGGCATCAGGCAGGACGGCCGGTACCCGTCGCGCGACTACCTGGCCGCCCTCAATCCGGACTTCGCCGGGTTCGTCGAGGACAAGCTTGACCAGCCGATCGGGCAACTCGGCGAGCGAGCCGGCGGCCTGACCAGCCAGGCGGCCGCCTGGACCGGGCTGCCAGAAGGCATCGCCGTCGCAGTAGGCAACGTCGACGCCCACGTCACGCCGCCAGCGGCCAACGCGATCGAACCGGGCCGGATGGTGGCGATCATGGGGACGTCGACCTGCCACGTGGTCAACGGCGACGTGCTCCGCGAGGTCCCCGGCATGTGCGGTGTCGTGGACGGCGGAATCCTCGCCGGCTACTGGGGATACGAAGCCGGCCAGAGCGGCGTCGGCGACATCTTCGCCTGGTTCGCCGACACCTCCGCCCCACCCGAGTACCACGCCGAGGCCGAACGGCGCGGGCTCGACATCCACGACCACCTCTCGCAGCTGGCGGCGCAGCAGCGGGTCGGCGAGCACGGCCTGATCGCCCTGGACTGGCACAACGGCAACCGCTCGGTCCTGGTCGACCATGAGCTCTCCGGTGTCGTGGTCGGTCAGACGCTGGCCACCCGCCCGGAGGACACCTACCGGGCGCTGCTGGAGGCCACGGCATTCGGCACCCGCACGATCATCGAGGCGTTCAGGACGGCCGGGATCGAGGTCCGCGAGCTCGTCATCGCCGGCGGCCTGCTCAAGAACCGGTTCCTGTTGCAGACCTACGCCGACGTCACCGGTCTGCCGCTGTCCACGATCACCTCGGAGCAGGGGCCCGCGCTGGGCTCGGCCATCCACGCGGCCGTCGCAGCAGGTGCCTATTTGGACGTTCGAACGGCGGCGGCCGCGATGGGCCGGTCCGAGCGGGCCGTCTACACACCCGACCCGGACCGCGCGGCCGCCTACGACGCGCTCTACGCCGAGTACGTCACGCTGCACGACTACTTCGGTCGCGGAGCCAACGACGTCATGCACCGGCTGCGCGACATCAAGCGCCGTGCGGTGGCGCGATGACTACCGACGCGGTCGACGCGCTGCGCCGCACGGTCTGTGACCTCCACGCCGAGCTGGTCCGCTACGGCCTGGTCGCCTGGACCGCAGGAAACGTCTCCGGCCGGGTGCCCGGCACCGACCGGTTCGTGATCAAGCCCAGCGGGATCGGCTACGAGGAGCTGTCACCGGAGGCGATCGTCGTGTGCGATCTCGACGGCGCGCTGGTCGACGGGGACCTTGCGCCCTCCAGCGACACCGCGGCGCACGCGTACGTCTACCGCCACCGGTCGGACGTCGGCGGCGTTGTCCACACGCACTCCACCTACGCGACGGCCTGGGCGGCCCGGGGCGAGCCGATCCCGTGCGTTCTCACCGCGATGGCCGACGAGTTCGGCGGCGAGGTCCCGATCGGTCCCTTCGCCCTCATCGGCGACGACTCGATCGGCCGCGGGATCGTGGCGACGCTTGAGAAGCACCGCTCCCCCGCCGTGCTGATGCAGAACCACGGCGTGTTCACCGTCGGCCCGGATGCCCGCGCCGCCGTGAAGGCGGCCGTGATGTGCGAGGACGTCGCCCGCACCGTCCACATCGCTCGCCAGCTCGGCGAGCCGCTCCCGATCGAGGCCGCCGACGTCGACCGGCTGTACGAGCGCTACCAGAACGTCTACGGGCAGAGGAGTCACTGACATGGCCAAGGCCGAATGCTGGTTCCTGACCGGAAGCCAGGGCCTGTACGGCGAGGAGACCTTGCGGCAGGTCGCCGAGCAGTCCCAGCAGATCGCGGTGGCGCTGGACGAGGCTTCCGAGCTGCCCGTACCGGTCGTCTGGAAGCCGGTGCTCACCGACTCCGAGTCGATCCGCCGCGTCTGCCTGGACGCGAACGGCTCGGACGCGTGTGTCGGCGTCATCGCCTGGATGCACACCTTCTCCCCCGCCAAGATGTGGATCGCCGGCCTGGACGCCCTGCAGGTGCCGCTGCTGCACCTGCATACGCAGGCCAACGTGGCGCTGCCATGGTCCGAGATCGACATGGACTTCATGAACCTGAACCAGGCGGCCCACGGCGACCGCGAGTTCGCCCACATCCAGACCCGCCTCGGCGTCCCGCGCAAGACGGTCGCGGGGCACGTGAGCGACCCGTCCGTCGCGGCGCGGGTGGGGGCCTGGTGCCGGGCAGCGATCGGCCGCGACAAGCTGCGCTCGCTACGGCTGGTCCGGTTCGGCGACAACATGCGCAACGTGGCCGTCACCGAGGGTGACAAGGTCGAGGCCGAGCGACGGTTCGGTGTCTCGGTCAACACCTTCGGCGTGAACGACCTGGTCGGCGCGGTCGAGGCGGCTGCGGACGCCGACGTCGACGCGCTCGTCGCGGACTACGACGACGCCTACCGGGTGGCGCCCGCGCTGCGCAGCGGCGGCGACCGGCACGATTCGCTCCGCTACGCCGCCCGGATCGAGATCGGCCTGCGCACGTTCCTCGACGACGGCGGGTACGGAGCCTTTACGACCAACTTCGAGGACCTCGGCGGGCTCCGGCAGCTGCCGGGCATCGCGGTCCAGCGCCTGATGGCCGACGGTTACGGGTTCGGCGCCGAGGGCGACTGGAAGACCGCGGTGCTCGTCGGCACGGTCAAGGCGATGACCGATGGGCTGCCCGGCGGCACGTCGTTCATGGAGGACTACACCTACCACCTCGTTCCGGGCGAGGAGAAGATCCTCGGCGCGCACATGCTCGAGGTGTGCCCCACCATCGCCGCAGGCCAGCCGTCCTGCGAGATCCACCCGCTGTCGATCGGTGCACGCGAGGACCCGGTCCGCCTCGTGTTCGACGCGGCCCCCGGCCCGGCGGTCGTCCTGGGTATGGCCGACCTGGGCGACCGGTTCCGGCTGGTCGCCAACGAGGTCGACCTGGTGCCATCGGACGAGCCACTGCCCCGACTTCCCGTCGCCCGCGCCGTGTGGCGGCCACGGCCGGACTTCCACACCTCGGCCGAGTCATGGCTGTCCGCCGGCGGACCGCACCACACGGTCCTGACCACGGCGGTGGGCGCCGAGGAGCTCACCGACCTCGCCGAGATGACCCGTACCGAGCTGCTGCTGATCGACGGCTCCACGAACCGCGCCCGGTTCGCCGACCAGATCCGCTGGAACCAGGCCTACTACCGCCTCGCCCAGGGCCTGTGAACCCGCTCAGCTCAGCGGTGCGGTCGAACCTCGGATCACCACCCGGCATGGCAGCGCCTCGAGCCCCCTCCTCGGGGCGCCGTCGAGCGCAGCGAACACAGCCCGCGCGGCCGCCCGGCCGACCTCCTCCAGGTTCATGTCGACGCTGGTGAGCGGTGGACGAGCGTCGGCGGCCAGGACCTCCCAGTTGTCGAAACCCATCACCGCGACGTCGTCGGGTATGCGACGGCCACGTTCGCGCACCATGTCCATGACCCCGCGCGCCACCTGGTCGCTGCCGCAGAACACCGCGTCGACATCGGGATGGCGGTCCAGCAGCATGGCCGCCGCTGCTCGTCCCCAGGCCTCCGACCACGAGCTGTACCAGACATCCCCAACCTGGGACAGGCCGGCGTCGGCCAGCCCGGCGCGGACGCCCTCGGCGCGGTCGCGTGCGGCGGCGTACCGCGGATCGCCCGAGATGTGCGCGATCCTGGTCCGGCCACACGCGATCAGGTGCTCGACCGCGAGCCGTCCGGCCCCGACGTTGTCGCAGATGATCGACAGCTCGTCCGGGTCCTCCGACGGCGCGTACGCGTACACCACCGGGACCGGCAGGTCACGGCCGAGCGATGGCCGCGGGTCGGTCCGGCTGCCCACCACGATCAAGCCGTCGACCCGACGGCTCAGCAGTGCCTGGACGTGGTGCTGCTCACGGATCGTGTCGTCCCGCGCGTCGCAGAGGAAGACGTTGACCTTGCCGGCGCCGAACGCGTCCTCCGCCCCCATCAGGATCGGGATGCTGAACCGGCCCTCGAGGTCGCTGGTCAGCAGTCCGACGGTCCCGGTCCGCCCCGCCAGCAGCCCGCGGGCCAGCGTGTTCGGCGAGAACGACAGCTGCTCCGCCGCCTCGAGCACCCGATGCCGGGTCTCGGCGCGGACGTGGTCACGGCCGTTGAGCGCCTTGGACGCGGTCGCCACCGACACACCGGCGAGCCTCGCGACGTCGGCCAGCGTGGTGGGCCGTGCTCGCGGAGAGGAGTCGGCAGAGCGCTTGACCATGGACCCCCGTTCGCGTCATTGCTGGTCATGGCATCGCGCTGTGACTCTACACGAACTCTGAAACGCATCCCCGAAACCCTTTCGGTTCCACCATGCGACCGGGCGCCTAGTTCAACCGCCTCGTGGTGCCGAGGTCTTGACGGAAGATGACTCCCCTCCTAGGTTTGCCAGAAAACCTTTTCGGAGACCTTTCGGTAATGGGTCAGGCGAGCCCCCATCGACGGTGCGCACGGACATTCGGACGTGCGTCGCGGCAAGGTGATCATGCGCCTGTTAACGCTAACAGTGCACAACGACGTGAGGAGAGCAGCGTGAGACCCAGACTCCGACCGCGGGCGCGCGTGGGCCGCGGTACAACCCTGGCCGCCGCCGGCATGGCGTTGGTCCTCATGGTCGCTGCGTGCGGCGGCGACGACGACGAGCCCAGTGCCGAGCCGACCGACGGCGACGCGGAGGCTCTTGCCGAAGGCATCGACGACGGGACGACGATCACCATGTGGACGCGGGCCGCGACCGAGACCCAGTCCCAGCTGCTCGTCGACGCGTACAACGAGTCGCACGAGAACGAGGTCGAGCTGACCGTCATCCCGACCGACGACTACCTGCCTCGCGTCGGCACCGCCGCGGGAGCGGGCGAACTGCCCGACGTGCTGAGCCTTGATGTGGTCTTCGTGCCGCAGTTCACCACCGGCGGCGCATTCCTCGACATCACCGACCGCATCGCCGCACTGCCGTTCGCCGACGACATCGCACCCTCACACATCGAGGTGGGCACGTTGGACGGCCGGCAGCACGTCGTCCCGCACACCATGGACCTGTCGGTGTTGTTCTACAACAAGAACCTGTACGAGCAGGCCGGCCTTGATCCCGAGCAGCCGCCCACCACGCTCGAGGAGTTCGCCGAGCATGCCCGGGCGATCGACGCCCTCGGTGGTGACATCAACGGCACGTTCTTCGGCGGCAACTGCGGCGGCTGCCTGGTCTTCACCTGGTGGCCCAGCATCTGGGCGGACGGGCACGAGGTGATGAACGACGACGGCACCGAGTCGCTCCTCGCCAGTCCCGAGGCGGTCGCGGTCTACGACGTCTGGAAGGGCCTGTTCGAGGATGACATCGTCGCTGCGGGGACGCAGGACGAGGCCGGCCCGACCTGGGTCGGGTTCTTCCCCGAGGGCAACATCGGCATCATGCCGATGCCGTCCACCCAGCTCGGCCTCATGCCGGACACCTTCGAGACCGGCGTCGCTCCCATCCGGGGGATCGACGGCGGCGAGTCGACGTTTGTCGGCGGCGACAGCATCGGAATCTCGGCCAACAGCGAGATCGCGGACCAGGCGTGGAACTTCATCGCGTGGACCCTGTCCGAGGAAGCGCAGGTCGGCGTCCTCGCCGAGAACAACGACGTCGTGGCGCGCACCGACCTGGCCACGAACGAGTTCTCCGAGCAGGACCCGCGACTGGTTGCGATCAACGAGGTGGCCGCCGAGGGCCGCACGCCCTACGCGCTCAACTTCGGGCAGACCTTCAACGACCCGCAGGGCCCGTGGCTGCCACTGATCCGCAACTACGTGTTCGGCGACGGGACCACTCTGGAGCAGGACAACGAGGCGATCAATGCGTCGCTGCAGAGCGGCGGCTGAGTCCGACACGGCGATCGAGCAGCCGTGAGCGGGGCGGTACACCGACGGTCGCGGCGCCGCCTGCCGGCGGTGACCGTGCACGCGGGCCCGCCCCGCTCCGAGCGTCCTTCCGGTGGAGATTGGAGGTCGCGTGGCCAAGTCCGTGCTTGAACGCAACGGCCCGGAAACCTCCGCCAGACCCCGGCCGAGCCGGCGACCGTGGTGGCGGTCGCGGGCGGCCAAGGGCGCCCTCTACGCCTCGCCTGCGGCCCTGTTCGTGCTCGCGTTCTTCGTCATCCCCCTGCTGCTAGTGGGCCAGATGTCGGCGAGCGAGTGGCCGCTGCTGCAAGGCAATCAGGGGCCGAACTTCCCCGACAACTACGCCGACATGACCGACGACCGGCTGTTTTGGCCGGCGGTCCGGTTCACGCTGAAGTACACGGTGATCGTCGTCATCGCCCTGCTGGTTCTGGCCATGGGCATGGCCCTGCTGGTCCAGGAGCGGCGGCGAGGTGTGGGCTTCTTCCGCACCGTGTTCTTCCTCCCGGTGGCGCTGGGCCTCGCCTCGGCATCACTGCTGTTCTGGGGTTTCTACAGCCCGTCGATCGGTCCGATCGACCCGATCCTGCAGGCCTTGGGCTTGACGGACGAACCGATCCGCTGGATCGGGACGCCGAACATGGCGCTGTTCTCCACCG
>JBKPCP010000109.1:0-20011 GCA_046727475.1 Actinomycetota bacterium
GCCACCGTGGGCGGAACCGTCGACGGCGGTCCGACGTCGTATCCGCAACGGGCCGGCGTCGAGGGAAAGGCTTGCGGATGCGGATCGGCGTCGCGGCGGCGTTGATCGTCGCGCTCATGGGTATGGCCGCATGCGGCGATGACCGCCCGGGAGACGATGTGGCCGTGCCGGCGACTGACCCACCGGACTCGGCCCCCGAAATCGTCGGCGTCGTCACACGGATCGCGACATTCGAGCCGGTCACCCAGGACTGCGTCGAACCCGATCCGGACGCCGACCCGGACGCTCCAGTCAGCAGTCACGACCCGCCGTCGTGCACCGATCCCGACACGCCGATCCTGGGTACGGTCCTCGTCGAGGAGAGCCCGTACTCGACCTCGGGTGACCGGAAGATCAGCTTCACCGTCGAGCGCGGCACGGCGCTATTGGCCGTACGCGATGGCGACTACGAGGCGGCGTCGTTCGGGGACCTGTCCGAAGGGCAGCGGGTGAGGGCGTGGTCAACCGGTGAACTGCGCGAGTCGTACCCTGAGCAGGGCGATGCCGCGGCAATTGTGATCGAGGAGAACACATGATCGAGGTCCTGCACAGCACGGATCCGGTCGTGATCTCGTTCGCCGACTCACTTCTGAACGACGCTGGAATCGATCACATCATCGCCGATCAGAGCATCAGCGTCATTGACGGTTCGCTTGGCGTCATCCCGACCCGGATCCTCGTCGCCCCGGACCAGCACGACGACGCCCTGCAGTTGCTCGCAGACGCCGGCGTCTGACGTCCTCGGGGTCAGGACGCCTCAGGGCGGCGGAGTAGCGGCGCCCTAGATGCGCCCGTAGTCGGCAGCCAGTGGGCACCGGAACGGATCGACAGCGCCGCGGCCGACTCGGTTCAGGTAGCGCACCACGACCCGATATGCCCCGAACAGGCTGGTCTCCGAATAGCTGACCTTGTTCCTGGCGCAGAAGTCCCGGACGATCGGCCGGGCGCGGCGCAGGTTGGGCCGCGGCATGCTGGGGAACAGGTGATGCTCGATCTGGTAGTTGAGGCCACCGAGCGCGAAGTTCGTCAGCCAGCCGCCCCGGATGTTGCGCGACATCAGCACCTGCCGACGCAGGAAGTCGATCTTCTCGTTTGCCGGGACGATGGGCATGCCGGTGTGGTTCGGAGCGAACGCCCCGCCGAGAAACAGGCCGAACAGGCCCATCTGGACACCGAAGAACGCCGCAGCCTTTCCAGGTGGCAGTACCAGGAGCAGTACGGTGATGTACCCGCCGATCCGAGCAAGGACGAACGTCGCCTCGCACCACCGGTGCTTCAGCGGCTCCCGCCGCATGATCGTCTGGATGCTCGCGACATGCAGGGCCAACCCCTCCAGCATCAGCAGCGGGAAGAAGTAGTAACCCTGCAGGCGGCTCAGGCGTGCCGCCAGTCCCTGCCTGCTCTGCGCGGCGGCCGGCGTGAACGCGAACGCGCCAGGACTGATGTCGGGGTCGGCGCCTTCCTTGTTCGGGTTGGCGTGGTGTCGGTTGTGCTTGGTGAACCACCAGCCATAGCTCAGCCCGGTGAACAGTCCGGAGATGACCCGGGCTGTCCATTCGTTCCACCGATGGGACGCAAAGATCTGCCGGTGCGCGCCGTCGTGACCCAAGAATCCGAACTGGGCGAGCACGATCGCAAGCGCGGCGGCGAGTAGGAGCTGGTACCAGGAGTTGCCCAGGAAACCGAAGGCCACCCAGATCCCTGCGAATACGACAAACGTACCAATAATCTTGAGCCAGTAGTAGGCGTATCGCCGCTTGAGCAACCCCGCGGCCTGGATGTGACCGGACAGTTCCGCGTACGCCGTAACGTACCGTTCGCGCGGCGCTACGCGGGCCGCCCGAGAAGGGCTCGACTCCGCGTCTGGGTGTGGTTGTGCGTCGGCTTCGGTCGTTGTGCCTGCCGTCATTTCTTGTACGTCCTAACCCTCGAAGGCCTCGCTTGGCGGGCCATGCGTGCCCAGCAGACCCGTTCGGCTCGTCGGTTCGCAGAGCCGACGCCGGGATCGATGGCGCCGGCGGACGTCGTACACCACGGTCACCTGTACGGTGTCCAGTTGTCAAATGTCGATCGTACAGCAGGTGATTCCGCCCTCGGTGTACAGTGTCCAGCAGGGAGAACTGGACGGCGTACAGCACAAGGGGAAGGTCCATGGAACGCGACTCCACGATCAGGGCTCGTGGGCGTGGCTCGCTGTCCCGGGCGAAGATCATCGGCGAGGCGCTTGTTCTGCTCGAGGAGGATGGCGCCCTGTCGATGCGCCGACTTGCCCAGCGACTCGACGTCGCCCCCAATGCGCTCTACGGCCACGTCCGCGACAAGACCGACCTGATCGACGGGATCGTCGACGACGTCTATGCGGGTCTCGAGCTCGAGCCTGCAGAAGGCGGCGACTGGAGTGACCAACTCATCCACTTGAGCCAGTCCGTGCGTGAACACCTGCTTGCCCATCCTGCCGTCGTGCCCTTCGCGCTGCAGCAGCCAGGCCTCGGGCCTCATGCCCTGCGTCTAGGTGAGGCGATCTACTCCGTCCTTCGGCCCGCCGGCTTCTCTGACCAGGCCGTCGTCGGCACGGTGTACGCCCTGCTCAGGTACATCCTCGGGTTCGTCGCGCTGGAGGTTCCCAGCACCGAATACGACGCCGAGTCCGGCGACGAGCTTGTGCGCCGGTTGCGCTCCTACTTCAGGGCGCTTCCGCCCGGAGAGTTCCCGCACCACGTTGAACTCGCCCCGCTGCTGGCAAACATCTCGACCGACGAGCAATTTCAGTTCGGCATCCGGACGCTTCTCGCTGGTCTCCGGGCCAACCGTGACGCGGATGACGCTCCGGACGGCAACCCGTTGACCGACGGCCATCGGGCGGCCAACAAGGGGCGGTCCTGAACCCGTGTCAGTATTCGCGGCTCACGCTTCCGCTTGCCCGCCGCCTCACGGCCGACCATTAGCGTTGTGAGACATGTATCGACCCCGCTCGATCCGGTTCATCGGCCGCGAACAGCTCGACGGCTGGCAGCTCAAGGTCTACGGCATCGGGACCCACGCACCCGACGCTCGTCCAGCGTTGGTCGCCGCCACGCTCGGCGCCGCGCGGAGGGCGCTCCCGGCCGGTGGCGGAGCCGGGTTCGTGATCGCCCACGACGCGATGACGACCGGACTCAGCCTCGTCTACTGGTGGGCCAACGAGAACGAGATCCACGGGCGCTTCTTCGCCTCGCCGCTCGACGACCCGAACGCCTACGTCTCGTACGACAGCACCGGGCTGAGTTGCGTCTGGGAGATGGAGATCATGGACTTCGAACGCCGGGCGTGGTTGGCCGACGTGCTCAAGAATGATGATCTCGACGGCTACCTCGCCCGCCGGGCGCCCGACACGGAGCTGTGACAGGTGATCGTCCTGTCTTCGAGGGCGACGAGCCGCATCCGACGTGTCAGCCGAGGCTCGATCGACCGATCGAGCGCAGCATGCCTCGCACCGCGAGGACATGGGCATGGCTGCCGATGACCAGGGTCTGGTAGACGCGGCCGCGGACACCCGGGAAGTCCGCAAAGGTCCGGGCGCTCACCTCGGTCGACCCGTCGCCGGCGTCGGCGAGCTCGAACACCAGGAGGTAACGCGAGAACCGGTGGCGGCCGGACAGGCCGAGCTGCGTGCCCGGCACCTCCCGTGAGACCGCGAAGCCGGAGCGCGGCTCGGTTCCGAGGAGCCGGACCAGCGGGTTGTCCCGCTCGGTCGCGAGGGACGCTGCGACGTAGCGGCGCAGGGCACCCCAGACGCGGTCACGCGGTGCAGCGATCCTGATCCGGTGCTCGTCGACGAAGCGCGGTAACCCTCCTCACGGCTCGTGCGTGACGACCTGCGCGGCATGCGGGACGTGGGCACGCACACAGTCTGCCAAATGCCCCGGCAAACCAGCGATCGCCCGGGACGACCCGAAGGCCGCGGAGGCGTTGGTATAGCTGACGCTGGTCGCCGGTCCGTGCTCGGACGAGATCGGGGCCTCCCGTTGAGGAGGCCCCGATCAGGTGGGTGTTTCGGTTAGTTCTGTCCGGAGCCCAGTTCGACGGCTACGCCAATGAGAGCCGCGGCGGCCGGGTCGACGTTGACCTTGTCGTCGCCGCCGAGCGCGTTGACCTGAAGTTGGTCGATCGGCTCGCCCCCGGCAACCACCGTCTCGGTCTGAAGCCCGTCGACAGCGACTCGAGCACCCGCAGCCTTGACATGGATGTTGTCTGCTTGCTCGGTGCCGTTGACCGTCACGATGTCCTCTTCGCCGTCAGCGGCGCCGGTGGGCGCGGACAGGTCCACGTCCGCACGGCGGAAGTCGGTCCCCGACATGTCGTTGACAGTGACCGTGTCGGCGCCGCCGAGCGCGGTCAGGTCCAGCAGCTCGACACCGTTCATGTCCATGCGGACGGTGCCCGGGCTGCGAAGGAACAGCGACCGCTCGCCGTTGGGCGACAAACTCATGATCTCGTCTACGCCGGCTCCGTTGAAGTCGAGTGTGTCGATGCCGTTATCACCCTCGACGACGTCGCTGCCGTCTCCCGCGTCCCAACGGAAGCTGTCCTGTCCGTTCCCGAGCAGTGCGGTGTCGTTACCGCGGTTCCCGTCGACCGCATCATCGCCGTTGCCGCCGATGAAGACTTCGACTCCGTCGCCGCCGTCTAGGGTGTCGTGGTCGTTGCCGCCATCGATCGTCAGGGCCTCGTCCGTGAACGCCCCGTTGGCCTGGTCGACGCGGAACCGGTCGTTGCCGCTTCCGGCGAACACCTCGATCCGGCTGAACGTGCTGCGGTCGAAGCTGTGCTCGACCGAGCCGTCGTCACCGAAGTCGACCTGGAGGGTGCCTGCTGCACCGGCTGCCAGACGCAGCGCGATCCGATCGTCGTCGCTGCCGCCGTTGACGGTGAGGGTGTCGTTCGAGACTGAGGCTGACGTCTCCGCGGCGGCTGGGCTGGCGGTAGCCAGACCGACGGCCAGCATTGCGGCTGCGCCAGCAGCGAGTCCGAGTCGACGTGCTCTGAGCGTGCTGTTCATGATCTCCTCTTCCCAGTTGCGGTTGCCGACCCTTGGTGTCAGCGCCGTCGGGAGGGAGTACGGACACACGGCTTCCTTCGGTTCTCGGGCACCTGTCAGATTCAGGGACCGTCGGGCACGAAGGGATCCGCCACATGGCTACGGTGCACCGCTTGACCCGGCGAGGTGCGTCCCGATGACCAGCTCGGAACTGAGGCGGGACCCCGTTGCGGGTGATGTCAGCCCGGGATCCGTCCGCTTGCTACGAACTGGTCGAGGTCGACGTGCAGGACCCAACACACGTCAGCCGTCGGGGATCTCGCCGCGCAACACGACCTGACCGGACGACTCCGCACCAGCCCGCTCCTGCTGGATCGTGACGGTGAGCGTGGGGTAGTCCGCGATGTCGACGCCGGACCACAGGATGATGTCGTCGGAGCCCTCTCGACCGTGGAACGTGCCGATCGTGACGGCTTCACCGTCATCGTTCCTCAGCCAACCCTGGTAGTAGGTCCCGGCGGGTGCCGGCGGCAGTCCGCTGATGTCGAGCTCGATCTCGAACCCGGAATCCATCGCGGCGATGTTGGCCCGGCCGGAGGCGTCAGGCTCGAGCTCGGTGCCGGCCAGGGTCACGACCGCGGACTCCGGCTCGTCGTTCCCGGTGACGGCGACCGTTGCCACCGCGCCGATGGCCACAGCAGCTGCAGCGGCCACGAGCATTGGCGCCCAACGTTGCCGACGGGAGCGGCGCTCGCGTGCCACTGCGAGCTCGTCGACCGTTGGGGCCGGCCTGGTGTCGAGCTCGGCGCGCAGGGCCGCGAGCGTGCGGTCCTCGAGGTCGGCCGGAGGGTCAACCCATAACTCCTCCTGGCGGAGGGACGCAAGCAGCCGGTCCGGCAATGCCGGCGGACGCTCGTCACTGTCCATCGAGCCGCTCACCTCCCGCGTTCATTGTTATACGGAGCGAGATGTGCCAACAGTTCGCTGAGCCGACGGTGTGCCCGATATGTGCGGGACTTCACGGTCCCGATCGGAATGCCCAGGCGGTCGGCCGTCTCGCTGTGGGTCAGCCCCTCGACGTACGCGAGGCGTACGACCGCACGTTCGTCGACGGGCAGCTCGTCCAGCGCCTTGCGGATCTGCCACGCCTCCCACGAGCGCTCCAGCGACGGCCCGTCCGTGGCAGGGTCGGCAAGTCCCTCCGGGAGGTCGACGACCGCATGCCGGCGCTCCTTCCGCCAGGCGTCGATGGCCGCGCGCCGGGTGATGGTGAACAGCCACGGCGCGATGTCGGATTCCGCCGCGTATGAAGGCGCGGCCCGCCAGGCCTGCACGAATGCCTGCTGCACCGCGTCGGCGGCGAGCTCAGGACGGCCGACGACCTGGAGCGCAACGGTGAACATGGGGCGTGCGTACCTCCGGTATACCGCGCTGAATGCCGACTCGTCTCCGGCGGCGAACCGACGGAGGGTGTCGGGATCGAGAGCGGGCTCCGGCACGACGGCAACCTCCAGCCTGGATCGTCCGGCGGAGTTCGCCATCACGCAACCTCCGCGGTGGCGTGGCTCGCACCGGCACGGCTACCGCCACACCGTGCGCACGCCAACGAACCACGCCGCTTCAGTCGATGGGTCAGCATGATCGCTGACGGGGCTGCGGCTGGCCGCACAGCCCGGATCAGATAACGCGCTGGGGTTCCGTTGACCGTTCGACTTCGGTTGTGCGGCGGATCCGGGCGAGCATGAGCAGGCTTGCAGCCACTCCGGTAAAGCCGAGGATCATCAGACGTGGATCGAACTTGTGGACGCCGAAGATCGTCCAGCAGGACACCTCGCCGAGGATGAGCAGCCAGGTTCCCCGCGAGATCCCGGTGGGGTGCTCTGTTCGGTAGGCGGTCCAGATCGACGGGGTGACCTGGAGGACGAAGGCCGCCGTCAGCAGCGCGCCCAGGCCGGTGCGACCGACGACGGCGAAGGCCGCGGCCAGCAGCGCGGCCCAAGCACCGATCAGGGCCGCGGGCCGTGCCTTCGCCTGTCCGCGGCGGGCGAGCATGGTTGCGAGCGCGCCCGCCAGCAGCGTCGCGGAGGAGGACGGCACCAGCGCTGCCCAATACCCTGAGAGCCCGAAGTAGGCGAACCAGGCGGCGTTGTTGACGCTGGTGAGCGTCGCCCATGGCCAGGAGATGCCGGCGGTGTCGTCGGTGCGCCGCAGCCTGATGCACTGGGGCAGGAACTGGGGGATCGCGAACGCCGCGGCGGCGATCGGCGCGGCGTCGAGGATGTCATCCACGACGGGCGATACCGGAACGCCTGGTGGCCGACCAGGTCGGCAGCTGGGGTTGGATGAGCCGGATGTGCCGGTCGAACCAGGGCTGGAAGTGGTCGGCGAAGGCGTCGGCGCTGGCGGGCGCCTCACCGGGACGACCGATGGCTATGGCTCGAAGGATGTCCGGGTCTCGTGGGTCGAGGGTGAGGACCGCGAGCCAGTGACGGTCGCGCTGGATCTTGCGCCTGTGGATGCGGATGCGCCGCATGTCTCATCGCCTTCCGGAGGCTGTCTGTCAGTGCGCGACTGGCGGGTGTTCGTCTTGGCCGCTGCGCGGCGCGTCATCTTGGGGATTCTGGCCTCCTCTTGGCCTCGGTCCGGAGCGGTGGACAGCTCGGCCGGGGGGATCAGTGCCGTGGGACTGGTTGGCTCGCCACGTCTGTGCGATGTCTCGCATCAGTGGCGGGTAGACGATCAGATGCCGGAACGGTGCGATGCCGGCCATGTAGAGCTTTCCGAACAGACCGTTCGGCTTCACCAGCACGGCCATCTGGCCGCGATAGCCGCCGGCATCGTCGGGGACCCAGCTCATGTGCATCACTGCGTGCACGGTCCGGTTCCCCATCTCCGCCGCCCACTCGTCGTGGGTCAGGTAGACCGAGCGGAAGGGGAGGGTGTCGAACTCCGGCCCGGCCGGGGCATCGCGCAGATCGGCCGGCAACCGGTCGCGCAGGGTGGGTACCCGGGAACCGACGCCCGAGTCCGGGTCGTCCCAGCCGAGCAGCTTCCCAAGCTTCCAGCGGATCGCGAACAGCGTCCGGGCGGCCCAGGACGGGTTGTCCACCGTGTCGCCCATGGCGGTCTGCCGCACCAATTGCGGGAAGTCGTCGGGTCCGCCCGGTGTCGGCAGTGCCCACACGTCATAGAGGCGGAAGTCGTGAGTGATCTCGTGGATGCGCCAGGGCCGGGAGGTGTGTGCAGTGTTCGGGAGCCTCATCTCGGGGCACTCCATTCGTTCAGTGACGCCTGATCCGGCGCGAGCTCTGAAAGCGGAAAGGTCCGGGCCGCCGACACCTCGGTGGAACTCATCGGGCGATCCGGCCGAGTCCTCGGCGACCAGGCGCTGCGCGAGGCTGCGTGTTCCTCCGAAGCTGATGATCTTCGTGATGTCCAATCTGCTCTGCGGCGTCGCGAGCGTGAAGTCGAACTTCCCGTCCTGGGTGATGAGCTCGAGGCATTCCTCGCCGGCTGTCGCGGCGCTCACATGGTTCACGCCCGCCGGTATGAGCAGGTAGTCGCCTGATCTCATGATCCGGGCGGCGCGGCGATCGTGGCCTTCGGCCCAATGGAGGGATGCTCCGTCGATGACGACCACTCGCTCGTGGCTCGAGTGCCGATGCATGGGTGACTCGAAGCCGGCGGGCATACGCAGCAAGGCCCCGTACGGCCCGCTCAGCGGGTCACCCCACAGCGCCGCCATCCTGGCTCCGGACGGATTGTTCGGATCCACCGGTCGCCATTGGAGATCCGCCACCTTCTGCGGCGTTGCGAGCGAAAGCTGCTCGCGTGCGGTGGTGCTCATCGGATCTGGCTCCTTTGTCGCCTTTCGTGCACGACGTGACGCTGCCGGTGACTCGAGAATGTGGCCGTCGGTCGTGCGGGCGGCCGCCACCGTGGCCATGGCGACTCCGTTCTCACGTCCGTTAGTGCGCAACACGCTATGAACGGGCCGTTGTCGACGACGTCACGCGAAGGTGGAACACGAGGTGGAAATTCAGCAGGCGGAAGCGCACTCCAGGGTGAAAGAGCCGGCCAGGTCATTGAAGGAGGTCGAGTTCGCGCGCCCGCGCGACCGCGTGAGTGCGGCTGGTGACGCCGAGCTTGCTCAGGATGTGGCTGGTGTGCTTCTTGACGGTGTCGATCGTCACGAAGAGGTCTTGGGCGATCTCCCGGTTGTGCTGGCCGGCTGCGATGAGCCGGAGGACCTCGACCTCCCGCCGGGTCAGGGGCTCGACCAGGCCGGCGGCCAGGCTTGATGGTCGGACCGTTGCGGTCACCGGCTCGAACGCCTGCAGGATTCGGCTCACCTGCTGGCGCAGCTGTGCACTGACCGGCACCCGCGGACGCGCGCTGAGCAGGCTGCGCAGCAGCGAGGCCAGCGGGGCTCCCTCGTCGGCGAAGACTCGGATGAACCCTTCCGGCCAGGCCAGCGCGAGCGCCTCGGCCAGGACGCTGAGGGAACCGGGATGGTCCCCGGCGGCCTGCAGAGCCAGTGCCCGCACGGTGCGTATCTGGATGAGGCTCTGCACCCGGCCCTGTGGCTCGGCGAGGCGGTCGAGCCGGTCAAGCACGTGCAGCGCTGGTTCAGGAAGGCCCTGCGCAACGAGGACACGCGCGAGCACGAGGTAGTCCCGCTCCCGCGGATAGGAGAGCGGATCGTCCGGCCCAAGGCCGCGTTCTTCCGTCCACCGACTGGCTTCGTCGATCCGCCCTTGTAGGAGCAGGAGCCGCGCCCGCTCCGATGCGGCCGGGTTCCACATGGCGACGACATTCGGGCTCGGGCGCAGCTCACACGCTTCGTTCATGGCAGCGAGCGCGGCGTCGCGGTCGCCGCCAGCCTGATGGATCCACGCCAGCGTCACGAGGCCGAGAAGGGGGGTGGTCAGGTCGACTACCTGCCGGCCGAGCTCGATCCCCGTGGTGATGTGGTAGAGGGCTCGGTCCAGTTCGTTGCGTTCGTAGAACACCTGCCCGAACCCGGTGTGCGCTTCGGCCGCATGGTAGAGGCTCGGCAGGGTGCCGCCGGTTGCATACCGCAGGCCGTCCTCATAGGTCCGCATGGCGCCCGCAAGGTTGCCGCGGGCGTGCCGCACCCGGCCGAGGGGGAAGCACGTGGCCATCATGGGGAAGGCCTCAGGCGCGGCCCGCGCTTCGGCGAGAACCTCGGTGAGGGCCGACTCGGCGTCGGCAAGCCGCCCGCTCATCCATGTTGCGGAGGCAACAAGCAAGTGCGCCCAGATTCGCGGTCCGCGCTCATCCTCGGCCGTGTGCTCCAGGGCGGAGCTGGCGAAGCGGGCTATGCCGTCGACGTCGCCCCGGACACCGGCCAGTTCGGCACGGAGGATGGCGACCGCCGCGGGGAGTTCGGAAACCATTCCACCGTCGGTAGGAAGCTGCAGCGCCTGCTGGCTCCGCTCACGGCCGAAGGCGCGATCGGCGTATTCCAGGCACTGCTCGACTGCGTCGAGGTGGCCGGCGTGGAGGTCCTGCATGCCCTGGGCCAGCCACAGGCCCGGATGAGAGCGCATGGCATGGTCTGGGAGCAGGGCGATCCAACGCCCGAGGAGCGCGGTCTCCCCGCGCTGCAGGGTTTCGTTGAGATGTTGCTCCACCAGCCGCGCCGCCCGGGTCGGGTCGCCTGCCGCCGATGCGTGCCGGATCGCGTCGTCGATCAGACCCTGCCGTTCGTACCAGTCCGCCGCGCGGCTGTGCAGATCGGGAACCCGTCCGGCTTCGACCCGGTGCAGCCGGGTTCGGAGAACCTCGGCGAACAGGTGGTGGAAGCGATACCAGCGGCGCTGCTCGTCCAGCGGCACGACGAACAGGTTGGCGTGCTCCAACTGCTCGAGCATGTTCTGCCCGTCGTCATTCCCAGTGACCGTGTCGCAGAGTGGACCGGTCATCCGATCCAGGATCGAGTTGTGCAACAGGAAGGCACGCATCCGGTCTGGTTGTCGTTCTAGGACCTCGTCGCTCAGGTAGTCGAGCACGTAGCGATGACTGCCCGTGAATGCGTCGAGGAACGCGTCGGGATCCGGTCGCTCCTTCAGCGACAGCGCGGCCAGCTGCAGGCCCACCGCCCAGCCCTCGGTCCGGGACTCCAGCGCGGCGATCACCTCAGGGGACAGGTCCAGGCCCCAGACCTGGCGCAGGAATGCCACCGATTCGGCCGGAGTGAAGCGGAGGTCGGCGGCCCGCACCTCGGCGAGCTGGTCTCGTGCACGCAGCCGAGCCAGGGGCAGCGGCGGATCGCTCCTACTGGCCACCACGACGTGCAGGTGACGCGGAATGCGGCTGAGCAGGAACGCCAGGTCATCGTGGATCTGCGGCGACTCCATGACGTGATAGTCGTCGAGGACCAAGGCCAGCTCCTCGGGCCGCGCTTCGATCTCGTTGATCAGTTCGGTCACCACGCCACGGCTTGACGTCACACCGGGACCGGTCAGCAGTGGCAGGAGCTGATCACCGAGGTCTCCGCAGGCCCGATCCAACGCGGCCGCGACATACCGCCAGAAACGCACGGGGTCGTTGTCGTCCGGATCCAGCGACAGCCAGGCAACTGACAACTTCGCCGCCCTGGCCCAGTCCGCCAGCAGCGTCGTCTTGCCGAAACCGGCCGGGGTGCACACCAGAACCAGCTCTCGGGTCGTCGCATGGTCAAGTGCCTCGACCAGACGTGAACGCACGAGAAGATCCGCCCGAACTCGGGGGACGGTGAGCTTGGTGGTCAGCAGGTCGTCCCGCTCGCGAGCGGTTCCGCCCCGCGACGCTCTACGCGACTCGACCATGCCATCACCGCCGCCGGTCGGCGAGGATCATCTTGGCTGCTCCACTCTAGACAACTCTTCCGGTATTCATCGCAGGGTGAGCGGGGTCTCGGATTCGACGCGGGTCAGCTTCTCCGGGTTGCGGACGTAGTAGAGGCCAGTGATGCGGGCGTCCTCGACACGGATCGCCATGACGCCGTCGATGTGGCCGTCCAGGCGTACGACGAGTGCCGGGTTGCCGTTGACCATGGTGTGGTCACTGGTAACCGTGCCTTCGGCCTTGCCGTAGCCACCGGCGAAGTAGCGGACCACCTTCTCGGCACCGATGATCGGCCGCAGCGCAGCCTGTTTGACTCCGCCGCCGTCGCTCACATAGACGACCTCAGGGGCGAGCACGTCAAGGAGGCCCTGCAGGTCCCCAGTCTCGAGCGCGCGCTGGAACGACTCCAGAGCCGCCCGGGTCTCGCTCGCGGAGACCACCTCGCGAGGGCGGCGGGCATTGACCCGCTGGCGGGCGCGGTGCGTGATCTGGCGGACGGCCGCGGGGCTCTTGTCGACGGCGGCCGCGATCTCGTCGTAGCTGACATTGAAGGCCTCCCGCAGCACGAAAACCGCGCGCTCGGTCGGCGACAGCGTCTCGAGGACGAGCATTAGCGCCATCGACACACTCTCGGCGAGCTCGACATCCTCGGCCACGTCCGGCGCGGTGAGCATCGGCTCGGGCAGCCAGGGTCCGACGTACGCCTCCCTGTGGCGTCTCATTGTGCGCAGCCGGTTGAGCGACTGCCGGGTCGTGATCCGGATCAGGTAGGCGCGTTGGTCGCGCACCTGCCGCAAGTCGACCTTGACCCATCGCAGCCAGGTTTCCTGGAGGACGTCTTCGGCGTCGACCGCCGATCCGAGCATCTCGTATGCGACGGTGAAGAGCAGGTTGCGGTGGGCGATGAAAGTCTCGGTCGCCGGGTTAGTGGCGTGGTCGCTCATATCTCGACCCCTCTCCTCGCGGCCGGCCCTGGTTGCCGAAGGCCTTCAAGCGTGCCTCCACAGCAAGAGTGGGACACCACCCGGCGCACGGCTGTGACACGTCAAGTTGACGACGATCCGTTGCGCAGGTGACCGCCGATGAACGCATGCGTGAGGCAGCACCCGCCCACCAGTCGGTGCAGGCGGATCCCGCTCGACGAAGGTCGGGCGCGGGTTGATCAGAGTCACTGTCACGTCGTCGCGCTGCGTCAGGCAATTGGCCACCATGACGCCGGCGTATCCGCCGCCGATCACGACCACATCGGTGTTCTCAGTCATGGTGTCTCCTTCGTTTCTAAGGGTTCGGCCTCAAGACACCGCGTGATCGATCGTTGTGACAGCGCATGAGGCAGATCTATCCACAGGCGTGGGCTCGGCACGCGGGAGCAACCCGACTCGGGCGCAATCTCACGGCCTAGGTCATTCGGCGGAAGAAGCGCGTGGCGGCGATCGGGCGACCGCGTTCAAGTAGACACTGAGTGGCTCCCCTTCGGCCGCGAGCGCGTTAATCAAGCCTTACTTCGCCGCCGTGTCGACGACCGGTCATAGTCGGCCACGCTGCTCGGCACACAGCCAGTGCCGGTAACGAGTACGACCCGGTTCTTGAATGAGGCCACCGACGCACCTTGACCCACTGACCCGGCCCGCTCCCGCCACTCCTCGGTCGAGAAGTGAGTACCTGGCCGACGTCGAGCGCGATCAGAGGGGGCATTCGTGCATAACGACCCGCCGCCAACAATCACCTCGGGCCGTGGATCCGGGTTCAGTCGAAGTTCGAATCGCAAGTAGCCATACTCGCCGTCATCGGTGTACGGACGCGGGCCATTCCATACCCCTATACACGCTTCAAGAACACGTGGTTGCCATTGAGACGCGACGGCTACTTCGTCGGGGACCATTTTGGCGTCGCGTGTTCACGGTGGCCTCTGCAGGGGCGTGCGAACTCGGCGATGTCACCTCCTGCAACGTCTGGGGACCGCCACGATCCAAGTCGGGGACCCTAGCCGAGAGCTCTCGGCGCTCGTCGCAGAACGACACTTCTGCGCCAGGAACGGACGCCGGGCTCAGTCCGGGAGCAGGAGCGCATTGTGGAGCTGCGCGCGGGAGCTGATCTCGGCACTCCCGGGCGTGCGCGCTCAAGAGATCATTTCGAGCGTTTCCGCAATCGGTGACCAGGTCCGATACGTCGCTGTCGCCAACGGGCAAGATGTCGAGCTGTGGCAGCGTCCGGGCCTGGCCGAAGCGTCGTCGGGCGAGTCCGATCGATACGAGGAGCTTCTCGTCAATCCGGTGTTGCTCCTGCTGACCCGCCAGCGTGGGGAGATCGACTGCGGTGGCCTTCGCTACGTGATCGTCCGATACGGCAACTTCGCCCAGGTGGTCGTTCCACATTCAACTGGCGGGCACGTCTCCGTCGCGGTGTCGACCGACCATGATCCTGTCGTCATCGCCGACGCGGTCGAGCAGCTACTCGACTGACCTCCAACCGTCCGGCAGTGCTCGCTGGCGTCGCTGTCGAGGCTGGAGGCGGTGCAGGCGACGTGGGTGCTGCCCGGACACGGCGCGCCGTAGCGCGGTGGCGTAGCCGAGGCAATCCGGCAGATCCGAGATGTGGCCGGGTAGCAGCGACGCCGGCGACCGGTCACGACGCCGGAGTGACCGGTGCTCCGTTCAGCCGTGCAAGCCGTGCCCGCGCAGCCTGCTCACTCGGCGAGATGTCGCCCAGCGCGAGACGTAGCGTCGCCAGCAGCCCTCTGGTCGCCAGCCGCGCGGAGCGACCAGGAACCCACGGCAGACCGAGCCGTTCCCTTTGGACACGAGGCAGTGTGGCCACAGCGCCCGCCGCGAGCACGGCGTAGGCGGGCCTCGCAACGACGGGCAGCGGCGGAACGAGCACGAACCGTGCCATCTCGCGGGCCGCCGGTCCGCCGTCGAGGACGGGCTCGAACGCCAGCATCTGTTCGTCCAGCTCGGAGCGGGAACGGGGAGGGTCGACCAGGCCGAGGAGCTCGGCGGCAAGACCCCACGCCTCGATGTAGGCGTCCGGCCCGCCCGGGATCTGCCCTCCCCACGCCTCATGCGCCGTCAGGAACGAGTCCGTGAACGTCACGTGCACCCACCGCAACAGATCCTGATCGGCGGCCAAGTACCGCTGGCGGACCCCCGGCTGGCCGGGAGGTTCGTAGCTTCCCTGAACACGTTCGTGCATGTGCCGTACCCGCGCCGACTCCCGCTCGGCCAGGGCGGTCGAGCCGAACGTCAGGGTGACAAGCCAGCGGGTCGTCCCTGCCAGCCGCCCCAACGCGTCATCGCGGAAGCGTGAGTGCTCGCGGACGCCGAACAGAGCACCCGGGTGCGATGCCTGCAGGAGCAGCGCCCGGACGCCGCCCACCAGGGTGGCGAGGTGACCGTGCACGACCCACGGGGCCGAGCCCGGACCGAACAGGCCTGCGTCGTCGCCGTCCTCGATCGCCTGGACCCACGACGGCCGACCGGTCGGGTCGCCGGACACGATGCGCCGGAACATCGCCCTGACCTGATCGGACACAACGTTCTGCAGCACAGGTCGAGTCTGCCCGATCCCGTCAGGGCGATCCCGTCAGCCCGGGTTCGAACTCCGGGGCACCACTCGTCAGGGTGGGATCCGCATGACCGCCGATCTAGCATCCAGGCCATGGATGTCGACGCTGTGGCACGTGGCTGGGCGGATACCTGGACTCGCGCGTGGCCGGAGCACGATGTGGACGCGATCGCGGCTCTCTACTCCGATGATGCCGAGTACCGCGCGTTGGCATTCCGGGAACCGGATCTCGGTGTCTCCGGGGTTCGCCGCTACCTGCAGGCGAACTTCGGCGTCGAAGACGACGTCGAGTGCTGGTTCGGCACGCCGGTGGCGAGCAGTGACCGTGCGGCAATCGATTGGTGGGCGACATGGGTCGAGAACGGGCAGCGCCTGATCCTGGCCGGCACCACGCTGCTCCGCTTCGGTGACGACAGCCAGATCGTCGACCATCGCGACTACTGGAACCAGGTCGAGCGCCGCGAGCCGCCCTACGAAGGCTGGTGAGGATGCTGCCGCCGGAAGCCCAGCCTGCCGCGGCGGGCGTGTGATGGGCAGGATCACGCGATGGGCCGACGACCAGCAGCGCCGGCACGCATTCCTCGGCTTTCCGTACGCGGTGATCAAGAAGTACGGCGACGACGCCGGAGTCCGACACGCTGCGCTGATCACGTACTACGGGTTCCTCAGCATCTTCCCCGCGATGCTGCTGGTGGTCGCAGTGACCTCACGGATTCTCCAGGCCAACCAGGCGCTGCGTGACGACCTGATCGACGAGATCGTGCCCGAGCAGTTCCACGACGTCGTGGACGAGGGGCTGGCGTCGATGCCGGACAAGGGCTGGCCCTATGTCGTCGGTGTCATTGGTCTGCTCTACGCAGGCACCGGTGTGGTGTCGTCGGCGTACGTGACGGTGAACCATCTGGTCGGCATTCGGTATCGCGATCGGCGCGGCTTCGTCGCGCGGTACGCCTACAACGCGATCGTTCTCCTCGTCGTTCTCGCCGGCGCCGTGGCCGGGGCCGGCACGGGCCTGCTGGTGGCAGCATTGCCCGGCGCGGGTCTGGTCGAGCGGTCGGCAAGCATCCTGGGTACGTTCGCTGTGCTGTTCGCCGTTCTCGTCGTGGCCGCCAAACTGCTGGTCGTACGCCGAGTCACTGTTCGAGCCGTGTGGCCGGCAGCAGCTCTCGGGGCGCTGCTCACGACGGCGGTCATTTCCGTCGGGTCTTCGCTGGTCGCCAGGTCCACCGCGGGAGCAGGAGCCGTCTACGGCAGCTTCGCCGCCGTCGTCGGGATCTTCGCCGTCTTGTATTTCGTCAGCCAGGCCTTGGTCTTCAGCGCGGAGACGGCGGTGGTGCTGCGCCGCAGGTTGTGGCCGCGCGCGCTCGACCAGGCCAGACCGACGGCAGCCGACATCGAGGCCCTCACCATGCTGGCGCGCGAGCAGGAGCGCGTTCCCGGGCAACGGGTTGACGTGCGATTTGTCGATGTCGCCCGCTGAGGGGGCCCTGCCATCGTCCTGCTCTCGCGTGCTGCGCTGCGAGCGCGGCGCTAGTCCCCGGGGCGCCCCCCGATGGCGGCTCGGCGCCGGGCGGTACCCGCGACCAGACGCCGGAAGTTCCGCGCCGACCCGACATAGCCAGCAGCGCCGGCCTCAGGCAACAACCGCTTGGCCGAGATCCGGCCGGAGGTGTCCTTGACCCGGTTCGCGACCAGGCCGATCGACACTCCCGCGCGACCACGCCTGATCGGCCAACCAGGCGGACTGCGACTCTCTCGGTCAGCACTGGCCGCCTTCCTCATCAACGAAGCAGCAGAGGCGACTGGAGCGGACAGGCGCCCCTCCTCGCTGACCGCTGACCGCCGTTCAGAGCGACGAAGAAGAGCCCTCGATCTCCCGACGTATTGCCGGCCAACGTCCATGACGGAGAGGGTTGGCCGTGTCGGCCCGATCAGCCCGCGGCGGTTGCGGGCTTACCTGATCTGGTAGTCGTCGAGTCCGCGGAGGACCGCGGCGATGAAGGGTAGGAAGCCGTCGGGTCCGGTGGCGCGGTCCTTCATGTGGACGGTGGTGGTGTCACTGCGCTGGAAGATCTCGCGGATGATCTCGAGCCTGGCTTCGAGGTCGATGCCGGCGCCCATGATCACGTGATCAATCCTTGTCTGCGCGAACGCCGCCTGGACGTCGTCGAGGTTGGTCCCGCCGATCAGCCGGACGCCGGCGTTGTGTGCGTCGGCAGGATTCGGCCGACCCTGGACTCGGCGCCGTCCTGGATCGGCAACGGCGTTGCCGGTGAGTACGTCTAGGACCAAGGCGCGGGTGCTGTGGTGGTGGCCGATGTGACCGAGGACTGGACCGTCAGGCTCGCTGGCGTCGGCGGCCGAGGGTTGCGGTACGGCGGCCGCGCGAACCGCTCTTCTCACAGGTCGCGGAGCGTGTCGCCTTGCGCCGTGCGTGCGTAGATAACCAGGCGACCCTCGCGTCGGCGGGTGACGAGGCCGGCTCGGCGCAGGACCGAGAGATGGTCGCTGACCGCGCCGGGGCCGACGCCCAGCCGCCGGGCGAGCTGGAGGGTGGCGGCGGGGCGGTCCAGCTCCCGCAGGATCCGGGCCCGGCGGCGTCCGATGAGCGTCGCCAGCGCGTCGTCGTCCGGGCCGGCGGACTGCCACAGATCGCCGATTCCTGAGGGCGGATAGACCAGTGCCGGGTCCCACGGCGGGTCGGTGCGCGGCCAGACGTCCGGCCAGGTGAAGGCTGACGGGATCAGCAGCAGTCCGCGTCCGGCGAGCTCGACATCGGCGGCCTGCTTCTGGGTCGGATACACGCTCAGTACCCCGGTGTCCCAGGTCACGGTCGGGTGCAGGTCGGCGAAGGCAGCCCGCGATCCCAGGGTGACCAGGCTCCGGGCGCGGGAGGCGACCTCGGCCTCGAGAAGCGCGGAGATCGTGGTCCATCTCGGCACCAGCGCGGCCTGCCAGAATGCGCGCATCTGGTCGACCAGCGCGGCTAAGGCGCCGGTCGGGTCCTCCACGAGGGACCGGCCGGCTGACGGCACCCCGTTGGGATACCTCCGGGTGATCTCGGCGACGACGCGGTCGGTGCGGGTCGCGCGCACACGGGCCAGTTCCGCGTCGATCGTCGGATGCGGCTCCCGCGGCGGTGGGCTGATGAACACCGGCCAGTACGACCCGCCGTACGGGGCCACGACGTCGAGCAGCGACAGGTCGAGGTCTCGTACCTGCGGCGCGGCCCACTCCACCCAGCGCCGGTGCACGACGTACTGCTCGGGCCGCCGCAGCACATAGAACGCTCCGAGCAGCTCCATCAGCGGAGCGATCGCAAACCGGGTCCGCAGCAGGTCGTCGCGGCCGAATCGGTAGCAGATCACGGATTCAGCCTAGGCCGAATCTCTGGTCTAGCCGCCGCCGCCGGCATAGAAACGACGCGCCCATGAGAGGACGGATCCCATGACACAAGCCAGTGACCTCGCCGGGGCGGCGCGACGGATCATCGACGCCAACCGCTATCTCACCCTGGCGACCGCCGACGCCGATGGTCGGCCGTGGGCCACTCCGGTCTGGTTCGCCCCCGACGGCTACACCACCTTCGTGTGGGTGTCGCGACCGGATGCCCGGCACTCCCGCAACATCGCCGGCCGCCCCAACGTCGGCATCGTCATCTTCGACTCGACCGTCCCGGTCGGCGGCGGGCAGGCCGTCTATGTCGAAGCGCTCGCCGAACAGGTCCCGGCGGCCGACCTCGAGCCGGCGATCGAGACGTACTCGCACAGGTCGAAGTGGCACGGCGCCGGCCCCTGGCGAGTGGCGGATGTGATCGGATCGGCCAGCCACCGGCTCTACCGCGCCGAAGCGTCGGCGCACTACCTCCTCGTCCGGAATGACGCTCGGATCCCGGTCGACCCGAACGCAACCTAGCAAGTGCGGCAACCAACGAAGACGGAGACACCAATGAGCAAGGTCATTTCGGGAATCTCAATGTCGCTGGACGGGTACGTCACCGGACCGAACGTCACCCGCGAACAGCAACTGGGAGACGGTGGCCAGGTCCTCCACCGGTGGCTGCACGAACCGGACCCGCGCGACGCCGAGCTGATGGCCGAAATGGGCAAGGATGCGGGCGCGATCCTGATGGGCCGACTGTCCTACAACCTGGCCGAAGGCGACGGAGGGTGGGGTGACGGCGGGCCGGCCGGCCCGGTTCCGTGCTTCGTGCTCACCCACAACCCGCCAGCCCCGGAGACGGTCCGGGCGCCGTCGGTATTCACCTTCGTCACCGATGGCATTCACAGCGCGGTGGCGCAGGCCAAGGCAGCGGCTGGGGACAAGGTGGTCGGCGTTCACGGCGCCAGCGCCGCGCAGCAGTGCATTGCCGCCGGCCTACTGGACGAGATTCAGCTCAGCCTGTCCCCTGTTCTGCTCGGCAGCGGCACCCGGTTGTTCGAGCATCTGGGTGGCCAGTTCCAGCTGGCGTGCACCAAGGTGATCGACACACCGAACGCCATTCACCTGAGATTCACGGTGATCCGTTGACCGACGTCT
>JBKPCP010000110.1:0-18552 GCA_046727475.1 Actinomycetota bacterium
CCTTGACCGCCCCTCGTCGACACGACACCCGGCCGCGCTTTTCCGCCCAGGTGCACTCACGCGCGCGCCCACACCCAAGCCGCGGCGCCCGTCAGCAACAACAAAGCGGCCTTCGACTTCGTCGAAGACTGTTGACATCAACCGCTTCTTCAGGAAGGTCGATATGGACCCCACGTCGCGAGCCGGCGACAAGCGCGGAAGCGCCGATCTGGCGTGCGCCGAGCCCGCCTCAGTCCCGGATTATCGAGCGCTGATTATGGACGGATCCTCGACTCGACTCCGCCGGTTACCGCTCGGCTCATGACCGCCGCGGTGCCGTCATTATGGAGTGCGCCGGGCCGCGAGCTGACGGGTTCACCGGCGCTCGTCCCCCGCGGGCCGACCACGCCTGTAGGTCGTGGCCGTCGATGTCGTTGTCGGCCTGGCACAGCCCGTCGGCGGAGGGGCGGGGCATCTCGACCGCCTCGGTGCAGATAGGGCGGTCAGCGAGACGCATCCGTCCGAGCGGGCCGCAGGTCGACGCCGCATCGGGATAGCCAGGCGGCCAGGTCTCACCCAATGCGGCGAGCACAGCATCCCTGTTGACCTGCGTCAGGGATCAGCGTGCAGGGCCTTTCGGTCGACCGCTCGCGAGGCAGCTCCGTAGGTCATCGATCCGGACCAGCCGGGCGCCTTCGTTCGGGTCGGTGGCCATTGGGTCAAGGCAGCGCGAAGGCCGTCGAACTAGGCCTCGGCGAGCAGAGGTCGGTAGTTCGATCGGAAGATCCTTCGGCCGAAGGCGTGCAGGCTGGCGTTCCGGACCGCGGCGGGCAGGTAGCGAGTTCGGTCGCGATGGTGTGTCTGCGCCTGCACCCAGTCGGTGCGGGGCCGGCGGCGAGCCTCGAAGGCCGAGAGAGCCGCGGCGCTCACTCCGAGCCGCCGAAGGGTGTCGGCGAGCACCAACCCGTCCTCCAGCGCCATCGCCGCACCCTCCGCCATGTTCGGGGACGTGGCGTGCGCCGCGTCACCGAGGAGCACCACGCACCCGCGCACCCACGAGTCGAGCGTGACTTCTTCGATCGTCGACCTGTGGGCGGGCCCCCAGCGCGGGAGCGTGTCGAGGATGGCGGGCACGGGCTCGGCGAACACAGAGAAGAGTCGGTCGAGGTGGTCGTGCGGGTCTGGGGAGGACGGGATCACGTCGCAGTAGCAGTAGACGCGGCCGTCCCCGATCGGGAGTGTGAGGAACGCCGACCGGTGACCGAGCATCACCGACCAGGTCGTGACCTGGGTGGGGCAGTCTGCGACGAAGCGCCACCCGACCTGCCCCACTGGCCGCGCCGCCGCCTCGCTGCCAAAGGCGAGCGCGCGCACGCTGCTGTGAATCCCATCAGCGCCGATCACAGGGTCGTACTCGGCCGCGTCGCCGCCGCCGAACTCGACCGTGAGCGGCCCGTTTCCGTGGTGGAGGCCGCGAACGTCGACATCCATCCGGATCGGCACCTCGGCCCCTTCCAGCAGAACGGCGTGGAGATCCGCCCGCTGAAGCGCGAGACAGGGTCCGACGCCGTTCCACAGCCCCGCCACGTCGACCTCGACAAGCAGTCGGCCCCGGTGATCGCACACGCGCTGGCTCGTGATGACGACGGCCTTGTCGACGACCGCGTGCTCGAGGTCGAGTGCGCGGAGGGCACGGGCCGCGTTACCGGGCAGGTAGATGCCGGCACCGGCCTCTTGCCACGTCCGCTGCCGCTCCACGACTTCGGCCGCGAACCCGGCACGGGCGAGCGCTCGGGCGGTGCCAAGACCGGCGATGCCAGCGCCGATGACGAGGATGCGCGCAGAGGTAGGAGAGCGCAAGGTCCTTAGCCGCCTGTGCTGGGAGCGATGTTGCGGTTGACACGGAACAGGTTGCCCGGGTCGTACTTCTCCTTCACCTTGGCGAGGCGGTCAAAGTTTGTGTCGTACGTCGCCCGAACACGCTCCGCGTCTTCGTCAGCGGTCTGGAAGTTGAGGTAGTTGCCGCCCGTCGAGAACGGCCGGATGGTCTTCCACGCCTCTCGTACCCAGGCCACGTGCTCGTCGTCGCGGGCGTGGGCGGGCCACTGACCGGCGAACGCGGTCAGGTAGCGGGCGTCGCGGTTGCCGACCGCCCCGTCGTCGTCGGCCCGTTCGTTCAGCGCACCCGCGAGGTGGATGACGATCGACTCTGCCAGCGGAGACGTCACCTTCATGGCACTCTCACGGAAGGTGTCGAGGAACTCGTTCGAAAGCGCGGCGAGGTACTCGGTCTTCCAGTAGTAGCGGTTGCCCTTGGGCTCCATACCGTCGAGCAGCGCCTGCTGCTCGACGTAGGGCCTCCGGCTCACCAGGTCGGCAATCGGGTCGCCGAGGCCCCGAACGGGGGCGAGATCGGCCTGCACCTCGGCGCCGCTCTGGCACACGAGCAGCCCGACGATCGGCCTGCCGTGCCACTCCTCGGGGAGGAACGGGGCCGGCGGGGCGAGGCGCACGGTGACGGCCGCGGTCAGCTCGCGGGGCGCCGACTCGGTGAGGTCGCGGTACGCCGCGAGTACGTCGTCGACCCGGTCGGCATCGAAGACGACCAGGCCTCCCGTGATCGTCGGGCCGACCTCGTGGAGGCGGTACGTGAACCGAGTGACGACGCCGAAGTTGCCTCCACCGCCCCGGAGCGCCCAGAAGAGGTCCGCGTGCTCGTCGCGGCTGGCCGTGCGGACCACGCCGTCGGTGGTGACGATCTGGATTGTCTCGACGTTGTCAACGGTCCAGCCGAAGCGCCGCGTGAGGTAACCCAGGCCGCCACCGAGCGTCAGTCCGGCGACGCCGACCTCAGAGTTGAAGCTGCCGAGTACGGTTGCCAACCCGTGCGCCTGTGTCGCGCGGTCGACGTCTTTGAGCAGACATCCGGGCCCGACGTGCGCGAGCCTGGCGTCAGCGTCGACCGCGACGTGGCTCATGCGGGACATGTCGAGCGTCAACCCGCGCTCGGCGATCGCGGTTCCGGCCATGTTGTGGCCTCCGCCCTTGACGCTAAGCAACAGGCCGTGGTCACGCGCGAACCCCACGGCCGCAGCGACGTCGGAGGCCGAGGTCGGCTGAAGAACGAGTGCAGGGGATTTCGCGACCATGCCGTTCCAGACCAGCACGGCTTGGTCCCAGCCGGGGTCGCCCGCGCGAAGCAACCGGCACTGGACCCGCGAGTCGAGCTCGGCGAGTTGTTCCGACGTTAGCCTCACGAGACTGCCGTCGAGCCCGGCGATGTCGACGTTGCTCGCCGTCATGCGCTGGCTGGTTCCTACGATCGCGCCGGCGAGGTTCGACTGTCGCTGTCCGCTCATGCGCTCCCTTTTACGCCCTTGGCGTGGCGATGACTGGCGGGATTCGGCCAACTCAGTGACCGGTCTACCGCTCTGGCCGAAAACCGCTAGTACTGTGGACGACAGGTGCGATGATGAGCAGCATTGTCGAGGACTTCGAGAGCTGCTACCGGCTGAGCGACAGCCGTGACCCGCGGTACGACGGCATCTTCTTCATCGCCGCCACGTCGACCATGCTCTACTGCCGCCCGAGCTGCCCCGCACGGCAGCCGAAACGCGCCAACGTCCACTTCTACCCCACCGCCGCCGCCGCGCAGTCGGCCGGCTTCCGGGCGTGCAAGCGCTGCCGCCCCGACGCCGCGCCCGGCTCACCCGACTGGAACTGGCGCGCCGACAGCGTCGCCCGCACCATGCGCTTGATCGCAGACGGCACCGTCGACCGCGAAGGCGTCCCCGGACTCGCCAAACGACTGGGCTTCAGCGAACGCCATCTACGCCGACTCCTCGCCGAGCAGGTCGGCGCCAGCCCGGTGGCACTCGCGCGCGCCCAGCGCGCCAACACGGCCCGGCTGCTGATCGAGTCGACCGCCATGCCCTTCGCCGATGCGGCCTTCGCTGCCGGCTTCCACAGCGTCCGCCAGTTCAACGACACCATCAGAGACGTCTTCGCGTCGACCCCGAGCGAGATGCGGCGCCGGTCCAACGTTGCCCGCCCCCGCCCGCTGGGGGTCGTCGAGCTTCGCCTGAGCTGCCGTGAGCCCTTCGAGGGAGCCGCCTTGCTCCGGTTCCTCCAAGCGCGCGCCGTCCCCGGTCTCGAAGAGGTCAGCGGCCGTACCTATCGGCGAGCGCTCACCCTCACCCACGGCACCGGGCTCGTCGAGGTGACCCCAGACGTACGGGCCGTCCGCTGCGTACTCCGCCTCGACGATCTCCGCGACCTCGCCACAGCGGTCGCACGCTGCCGCCACCTGCTCGACCTCGACGCCGACCCGTCCGCCGTCGCCGAGGCGCTCGGCCGCGACGAGGTGATCGGCCGTCTCGTCCGCGCGCGGCCCGGGCTGCGCGTGCCCGGCTGCCTCGACGGCAACGAGCTCGTCCTGCGCGCCGTGCTTGGTCAGCACGGGTCGCTGCGGGGAGCACGGACACGAACCGCCCGGCTCGTCGAGATGTTCGGTACGCCGCTCGAGCAGCCGCTCGGAACGGTGACACATCTGTTCCCGGGCGCAGCAGTCCTCGCCGAAGCCGACCCAAAGGCCCTCGCCGGGCTGGGCACAGGCACGTTACGGGCCCTCGCCGCCCGACTCGCTAACGGTGGAATTCGCGTCGATCCCGGCTCAGACCCCACCGAAGCCCTCACCCGGCTCCTCGCAATTCGTGGGATCGGTCCCTGGACCGCAGCCTACGTGGCGATGCGAGGATTTCACGATCCCGACGCCTTCCCGCACGGCGACGCCGGCCTACGCCGCGCACTCACGGCCTTGGGTCGCCTGAACCAGCCTCGCTCGCTCGCCGCCCTGCAACAACAATGGCGCCCCTGGCGTGCCTACGCCGTCCTCCAGCTGTGGACGAGCCTGGACCGATGACCTCGAGCCGGAGGCCGGAATCGCGAGATCAGATGTCCGCCCACACCGAACTCTGCTCTCCACGGGCGAGAAAATCACCCTCCACACCAGCGAGGAAGTCCTGCTGTTCGTTGACAGGCCTCCCGATCGATGAGCGGTTCGGACTCCGGCATTCGGCCGATTTCCGTGGGGGTACAACGGACAACAGGCGCCCCAGGGAGCACCCGATCCGGCGACCAGTTGGCGCTCCCCAGCAACGTCACTCGATAAACGCTCCCGACGCGGGCCCGATTATGTAGCTCCGGAGCCATACGAGCTCGGCCCGTATCCAGCGCGCCATAACGACAGGCATCAGAGCGTCGCACTGCGCCCCGAGCCGGCGATCTGGCTCAGGTCGAGCGACCAGATGCCGATCCAGAATCGGTGATCTCGGGCACCCGTTCAGCTGGCGATCCCACTGGTCGGATCACGAAACGTGCCGGTCTTCGTGGTCACCCACAACGTGGGTGACGCTTGGTCTCGCGTCGACGCGCCGGTCGCCTACCGACGGCGTCGAGAGCGCGGTGGCGCAGGCCGCAGCTGTCGCCGGCGATGGCATCGTCGGCCTCGGTGCGGCCGACAGCGACCGCAGTGCCTCGACGGGAGCGTCATCGATCGGGTGCGCATGCTCCTCGGCGAGGGCATCCGACCGTTCGTCAACCGCCTCGACGGATACAGATGGATCGTTGCTGTTTGGATCCGGGCGAGTGGCTCATTGGAGGTGTGGCGCTGCACACTGGAGTTATGGCCAAGACGACACGGGTCGTGCTTACCTGCGATCTTCATGGTGACGACACCGAGGCCGTGACGACGATTCGAATGGACAACGGCACCGCCCGCTACGAACTCGACCTGTGCCAATCCCACTTCGATGAGCTGACCGGAGCCGGTCGGCGGCTGCGACCGCGTCGTCGAACCGGCGGAGCCCGCTCAGCCGCGAACGCCGCCAAGAAGACGGCGCCGGCGAAGACTCCGCGCCGCGGCCGCAGTGCACTGGACACGGCGGCAGTGCGCGAATGGGCCCGCGCGCATGGTTATACGGTCAGCGATCGCGGGCGCATCCCGCGTCGCATCCTGGAAGCCTTCACCGCCCGCGAATAGACGACTTCGAACCCAGAACTGACGGGACCGGATGCGCAATCCCGGCGTCCCGCGGCCGTGGCGAGTTCCGGTCGTCTCTCGATCGCACCGACGCGCGGCTCGACCACTGGCCCGGTCACGACGCCCGCCGCGAGCTCATCGGTGACGAAAGATGACCACACGAGTGGCGATCGCCGCAGGGTCGAGCACCGGCGGAGGCTCGCGTCGCTGCCGGGGGCGCATCGCGGCGCCGGTTCGTCGAGAGGGCTGCTCAGTCCACGATGTCGTACCCATGCGAGTGGCGGCCACATCCGTCACGCTGCGTGGAGGGTGCGGGCGACGTGATTATGACGCGATCGAGCGTGTTTGGCAGGCACCTTGGTGACGTCTTGACGCCGGAACTGCACCGGGGCGACGGCCACGTCGCCGCCCTGCTGACCGCCATGATCAGCCGATGCGAGGCGCTGGTCCTGGCCGCAGCGGCGGCGCCTCGGGCGTCAGCCTGGGCGTTGGAGGCCCTGCCTCCGACCGCGTTCGATCAGCCACACGATCAACGCGGCGCCCGCCACCGCCAACAGCAGTCCGCCGGGGCGACCCAACAGCAATGCGCCCACGATCCCGCCCAGGAGCGAGCCACCGATCCCGACGACCATCGTCATGCCGATGCTCATCGGGTTGGGGCCGGGGATGACGAGTCGCCCGAGGGCGCCGACGATCAGTCCCGACAGCAGCAGTCCAAGGATCCAAAGCAGCACAATGACAGTCTCCCAGCTCCGCAGGTCCTTTAGGCGTCGTCCCGCCGCCCTGGCCACGTTCCGGGCCCAGACGGGGCGGCGGGCAGAACGCGCTCCGTCGTCACGCAGCATGGCAACACGAGGAACGGCACGTCGCTGCGAACTGCTTCGTTGGCGGGCGCGGGGCTGGGATCGACCGCCCAGGCGTGGCGAGCCTCGAGATGGGCGTGGCGCCCGATGCACGGCCCCGAACCGAGGGCGCGCCGATGGAGCGCCCGACGTCAGCTCGACACCGAGGATCAAACGGCGGCCGGCGGCAGGACGAGCCACACCGACCACCCCGCCGGGCCGTCCTCCACGCCGACGAGTCCACCCTGCCGGAAGGCAATGACCGGGCGGTCAGGGTCGCCGGCGAGCAGGATCCCCGCCAGCCTGGCCAGATCCGGTAGGTGGCCGACGAGCATCAGGTCGCTCGTCTCGGCGGTGACCCGCGCCGCGGAGATCGCCGGGTCGTCGCGGCGCCAGGCCATCGGATTCGTCGATGGGGACGCCGAGCGCCTCGCCCCAGGCCGCGGCCGTCTGGCGCGCTCTCGTCTTGCCCGAGTGAACGATCCGCTCGACCATCACGCTGCCCGCTGCGGCGGCCACCCCAACCACCCGGCGCACCTCAGTCGCACCGCGATCGGTCAGAGGCCGGTCGGGATCCTCCTGCTCACTCTTGGCCTCTCCGTGCTGGACCCGATAGACCCGCGCCTCCCTTCTCACCCGGCTCGGAGGTCGGCCCCCCACGCGTCTCAGACTCGACCACCTGGATGGGGCGACACGCCCTCAGGCACCTGTGCGTCGCACCGCACCCGACCCACGAGGGCGGAACGGCCGACGGGTGCTACCCACCTCCGCCGGTCACCGGGTTGGCGCACGTTCTTGGCGAACGCGAGCCTCGACGACGCGCAGGTCTGGGCCCGTGACCCGACCGAGTGCCTCGATGTTGCGCCTGACGTCGTTGCTCTCCCGGGCCCGTATCACCAGCAGCCCCGCGCCCAGCCAGCCGGGCTTCAGGACCCTCCTCGCCAGGTGGGCGACCCGGGCGTCGCGTGCCCCGATCGGTCCCGCCCAATCGTCCCGGGCGAGGGGGGCCAATTCCACAGCGAAGCGCCACGCCTCGGTCCGGGCAACCTCGGTGCTGAAGCGAACGATCTCTTCGTCGTGTCGACCGCCGATCCGATCGAGCAGCCCGATCCAGGGCGAGACCTCGGCGATGTCGTGCGCGACATGGGTGATGAGCGAGGCGATGATCTCGTTGATCCGGTCGAAGTCCCGGCGCAGACCGGGCAAGGCTTGGCCGGGAGCGGTCTCGGCCGCGGCGATCCCGAGGTCCAAGTTGATGTGGGCGTTGATCCCCACGAGCAGGTGCTGAAGGATGATCGGCCGGGAGGCGGCGGTCGCCTGGAGGGCGAGTTCCCACGACTTCGTCGCCATGCCGCCGGTCTGGTAGCGACTCCGCGCCGAGAGGTAGCGGTCGGCGAACGTGACATCGAGCCGCTGCATCCGCTCGCCGTCGTCGAAGAACCCGGTGGCGATCCCCTCCGCAATCTTGGCCGTGACCGTCCGATAGACGGCCGCGAAGTAACCGACGCGGCTGCCCTCATCGAGGGCCCGAGCGATGATCGTGTCGAGGGCATCGAGGACCTCGTCGATCGTGTCGATGCCGCTGTCAGACCTGGGCATCACTCTTCCCTACCACGTCCCCCCGGTCGCCGTCGGCCGGCCTCGCGGTGCCTCGATACCGCCGGACCCGATCGAGGTCTGCCGCAGACACCTCACCGTCGGGGCACCATGTCAGCCGCAGAGAACTTACCGAGCGTGGCGGCGGCACCCGTCCACGTCGGGTCCGCCTCATGAGCCGGAGCGGTCGTTCTGCGCTGCCCTTTGGCCACTGGTCGGTCCACTCGAGATGCACCGATGGGGCGCGGCAGTCGGGCTCGAGCCGACGTTGTTCTGGCGCGGCGTTCCGTGCGGCCGTCGCCGGCGAGCACCGACGCGGAACGCCGAAATCGAGCGCTTGCGCGAGTTGGCAGGTGGCGTCTGTGTCGCGCGGTGGTGTGCGGGACGCGCGGTGGCTGCTTCGAGCTGTTGGCGGTTACTGCTTGGCCATGGCGAGGTTGAAACGTTCCTCGGGCGAGATGAGGTGGTCGTGGTCGTCGGCGCCGACGTCGAGCTGCACCCAGGCGATGGTGCCGTTGAACTCGTTGCCGCGTGGCCCATAGTCGGGCGACGACGGCGATCCGAGGTCCCTGCCGATCTCCAGGCCTTCGTCGGCCGAGTAGCCCATCGGGATCGTGCGCTCGACCCGACCCGTGCCGACGGACTGCCCGTCGACGTACAAGCTGATGTCCGCACCCTTGGCGAGGCCGCCGCCGTCGTAGGCGAACTCCATGCGCACTTGGTGCTCGCCGGCAGGGATGGGCTCGGCGGACTCGGCGAAGAACTTGTCGATGCCGAAGAAGTTGAAGCAGTATTTGAGCTTGCCCTCGAGCGTGTACAGCGCCCACCCGCCAACCTGGCCGCCCTGGGCGACAATGACGCCCTCACCGCCACCGTCGGGCACGGTGAGTTGTGCGGTAACGGAGTGCGATTTGTTCTTCATGTTCAACGCTGTCGATTCGGTGACCCGCATCCCCGGGAACAACAGCTGCGTCCGGCCCGTGACGAGCTGGGGCCGGCCAGCGAGTTCGGGGTTGATGCGCTGGTAGCGGCGGTCGTCGAGCGGTAGCACGTCGTACTTGGCGGCCTCGATCAGCCACAGCCGTTGCAGCTCAGCGAGCTTGGCGGGGTTCTCGGCAGCGAGGTCGTGGGCCTGTGTCCAGTCGTCGGGCCCGTAGAGCTCCCACACGTCGTTGTCGAACGCGGGCGGCGGGTCGGTGGTCCACGGGATGCTGTGGCGAGTCACTGCAGTCCACCCCTGGTGGTACACGCCACGGTTGCCGAACATCTCGAAGTACTGCACGTCGTGGGACTCCGCCGCGTCGGCACTGACGAACGACGCCATCATGCTAAAGCCCTCCAGCGGCGCCTGGGCGATCCCATTCACCGACGCCGGCGCCGGCAGTGATGCCGCTTCGAGGATCGTCGGGGCGACATCGATGACGTGGTGGAACTGGTTGCGCACCTCGCCTTTGGCGCCGATCCCGTTCGGCCAGTGGACGATCGTGCCGTTACGGGTGCCGCCCCAGTGCGACGCCACCTGCTTGGTCCACTGGTACGGCGCGCACAGGGCGTGGGCCCAGCCGACGGCGTAGTGGTTGTACGCCCCAGGCGTGCCGAAGTCGTCGATCTTGCTCATCAGGAACTCGGTCGTCTCGATGCCGGGCATGCCGTTGAGCGGGGCCATCTCGTTGAAGCAGCCGCGGATCGTCCCCTCCGCCGAGGCCCCGTTGTCGCCGATGATGTAGAAGATCAACGTGTCGTCAAGCGCTCCGACCTCGGCGATGGCGTCGATCACCCGGCCGGTGTGGTGGTCGGTGTGCTCGAGGAACCCGGCATAGATCTCCATCTGCCGGAGCAGGATCGGCTTAAGGTCGTCAGGCATGTCGTCCCACGCTGGGATCTCGGCGTGGCGGACGGTGAGCTCGGCATCGGTGGGGATCACACCGAGTTCCTTCTGGCGGGCGAACGTCTCCTCCCGCAACGCGTCCCACCCGTCGTCGAACCGACCGCGGTACTTCTCCGTCCACTCCGCAGGGACGTGGTGCGGGGCGTGCGTGGCCCCGGGGGCGAAGTAGATGAAGAACGGCTTGTCCGGCATCAGCGCCTTCTGCTGGCGGATCCAGCTCACGGCGTGGTCGGCGAGGTCCTCGGTGAGGTGATAGCCCTCCTCCGGCGTCTTCGGTGGCTCCACCGACGACGTGCCCTCGTAGATGCCCGGATACCACTGGTTAGCCTCACCACCGACGAAGCCATAGAAGTACTCGAACCCCGACCCCGTCGGCCACTGGTGGAACGGCCCCATCGTGCTCGTCTCCCACGTCGGTACCTCGTGGCACTTGCCGAACTGCGCCGTCGAGTAGCCGTTCAGCTTCAACGTCTCGGCCAACGGCGCCTTGTTCTTCGGCCGGACGCTGCTCTGACCGGGCGCCGACGTCGCCATCTCTGTGATCGCCCCCATCGCTACCGAATGGTGGTTGCGTCCCGTCAACAGCGCCTGGCGCGTCGGTGCGCACAACGCCGTCGTGTGGAACCTAGTGAACCGCAAACCGTCGGCCGCGAGCCGCTCCGCCGTCGGCGTGCTACACAGCCCCCCGAACGCCGACGACGCACCGAACCCGACATCGTCAACCAGCACGATCAACACGTTCGGCGCACCTGGCGGAGGCCGCAACGGCACGATCGGCGGGTACACGGTATTGGGATCGTTGGCGTCGAACGTGGTCAGACCCACATGACCCGGGTCTGGAATCGGGAGCGTCTCCCGCTGAATCATCGACTCTGACATCGTCAAGCCTCCCGGCATCTCGGCGCGTCACGAGATCCTGGCAGACCCACACTTGCGACAGCAGCCCCAGCGTCCCGTCCTGCACCAAGCGCATCGCCGGAGCGGCACTGAACACCGCTCGCGAGCGCAAGCACACAGCGTCGCTCGCTCTCTGCATCGGCGGAACGACGGCTCCGTACCCGAGTCGGTGACCGCCTACCCGCCCCGTAATGACATCGGCGACACCGCCTCCGCCCCCGCACATTGACGGCGATCTCCACATCCAGACCGGCGGCGACCTCCGGATCGGTCGATACGCGCTCGTGTCCGTCGCCCTGACGGATGACAGAAATGCCGATAGCGGGCGGCTGTCAGGCTTGAACCGGCGTTGCTCTGGCTCGGTGTTCTGTGCGGTGCCGGGGCGGCGATGGGGGGCCGCTCCGGCATGTCGGACTGCTGGGGCCTCGGCTGGGAGTGCTGTCGTCGTGTCCGATCGTTCGTCGCGGACGGCCGAAACGTGACGAGGGCCATCAAGGCGACGCGATGCGGACGCTGACGTGTCGCGGTCGTGTGGGCGCGCTTGGTTGGCATCATTGAACGCCCGGCGGGTGCGCCGTAGAGTCACGACCGCGCGGCGGCAGTCGCGTCGAAGCGGAACCACGCCACCGGCGACGGCTTCTGCCCATCGGCCGGCGGTCATCGCGATCGGGGGCTCGGATGGCGATCACGGACTCCTCGCGGGCGGCGACCGCACCGAACGCCGCTGCCGCGGCAACGGTCGACGCGGTGAAGGTGTATGGCAGTGGCTCGACGGAGGTTCGCGCACTCGATGGCGTGACGGTCGCGTTCGACACCGCGCGGTTCAGCGCGATCATGGGCCCGTCTGGCTCGGGAAAGTCGACGCTGCTGCACTGCATCGCGGGACTCGACTTGCTGACGTCGGGTGCCGCGTTTATCGGCGACACCGACCTCAGCGAGCTCGACGACAACCATCTGACGGTGCTTCGCCGCGACCGCGTCGGGTTCGTCTTCCAGGCGTACAACTTGGTCCCCACGCTGACCGCGTACGAGAACATTACGCTCCCGCTCACGCTCGCCGGACGCAAGGGTGACCGCGGCTGGATCGACGGCGTGATCGGGACGGTCGCGCTCGGTGACCGGCTCGAGCATCGTCCGAGCGAGCTGTCCGGTGGGCAGCAGCAACGTGTCGCGGTCGCCCGAGCCCTGGCGAGTAGACCCCAGATCATCTTCGCCGACGAGCCGACGGGGAACCTCGACTCGCATGCGGGCACGGATGTGCTTTCGTTCATGCGCCGGGCGGTCGACGAGATGGGCCAGACGATCGTGATGGTGACCCACGACCCGGTGGCGGCCAGTTACGCGGACCGGGTCGTCTTCCTCAGCGATGGCCGCGTGGTGGACGAGATGCAGGAGCCGACCGCGGACCGTGTCCTCGACCGGATCAAGCGGTTCGGGGAGTGATCCATGCTGCGCACGACATTCAGGAGTCTCGTCGCCCACAAATTCCGCCTCTTCGCGACGTCCCTCGCGGTCATGCTCGGCGTGGCGTTCACGGCGGGGACGCTGGTCCTGACCGACACCATCCAGAAGACGTTCGACGACCTGTTCTCGGACATCTATGCCGACACCGACGCCGTCGTCCGGGCCGAGGGCGCGTTCGACTCGGAAGGCATCGAACAACGCGGGCGGGTCGACACCTCGCTCCTCGACACCGTATCGGGCGTCGACGGGGTGGCCGACGCGCAGCCCGACATCCGTGGCTACGCGCAGCTGGTCGACAAGGACGGTGACGCCGTGGGCGACCCGGAGAACGGGCCGCCGACCTTGGGTGGAAACTGGATCGACTCCGAGGAGCTCAACGGTTTCCGACTCGCGGACGGCAACCCGCCGCGCACCGACGACGAGGCCGTCATCGAGAAGAAGAGCGCAGACGACACGGGTTACCGCGTCGGTGACACCGCGCAGGTGCTCGTAAAGGGCGGACCGCAGGAGGTCACCATCGCCGGCATCGCGAAGTTCGGTGATGCCGACTCCCCCGGTGGCGCGTCGTTCGTGCTGTTCACTCTGGACACTGCGCAGCGGCTCATCGCCGAGCCGGACAAGCTCGACAGCATCTTGGTCATCGCCGACGACGGGATCTCGCAGACCGAGATCGTGCAGCGCATCGCGCCAGAGCTGCCCACCGGAACAGAAGCAGTCACTGGCGTCGAGATCACCGACGAGAGCCAAGACGAAATCGAACAGGGCCTCAGCTTCTTCAACACCTTCATGCTGGTGTTCGCCGTGATCGCCCTGCTCGTCGGCGGCTTCATCATCTTCAACACCTTCTTCATCACCGTCGCCCAACGCACACAAGAAAACGCGCTGCTGCGGGCGCTCGGCGCCCGTAAGCGACAGGTGCTCGTCTCGGTGCTCCTCGAGGCGCTCGCCGTCGGTGTGATCGCCTCGGTGGTCGGGATCGGCGCCGGCATCCTCGTCGCTGCAGCGCTCAAGGCGCTCCTGGCCGCGTTCGGCTTCGAGCTCCCGGCCGGAGGGATCGTCGTGACCGCCAACACCGTGATCGTCTCGCTGGTCGCGGGTGTCGGCGTTACGCTCGTCGCCGCGATTTCCCCGGCCCGCAGGGCCGGCAAGGTGCCACCCGTCGCCGCGATGCGCGAAGTCGCCGTGGGCAGCACCGGGTACGGCTCAAAGCAACGCATCGTCATCGGCTGCACTCTCCTTGTCCTCGGCGGCGCCGCGCTCGGCTACGGGCTGTTCGGCTCGCCCGGCAACCCGCCGCTGGTGGTCGGCGCGGGGGTGCTGCTGGTGTTCTTCGGTGTCGTGACGCTGGGCCGAACCGTGGCCCTGCCTCTGAGCCGGTTCATCGGCTGGCCCCTGCCGCGCCTGTTCGGGATTAGGGGCCAGCTCGCCCGCGAAAACGCGATGCGCAACCCGAGGCGTACCGCAGCGACCGCGGCGCCGTTGATGATCGGCGTCGGGCTCGTCGCCTTCATCACGATCTTCGCGGCGTCGGCCAAGGCGTCCTTCGGCACGATCATCGACCGGGCGTTCACCGGAGACTTCATCATCACGTCACCGGCCGGCCTCTCCAGCGGCGGCCTGGACCCGAGACTCGCGTCGTCGTTGAACGAGCTACCCGAGGTCGACGTCGCCGGCGGGATCCGCGCCGGCGTCGCCGAGATCGCCGGCAGCGCCAAGCAGTTCGTGGCCGCGAGCGACGAGGCGTTCGAGCTCATCGACGTCGACCCGGTCGCCGGCTCGCCCGCCGACCTCGGCGCCGACACCATCGCGGTGTTCGAAGACGTCGCGAAGGACAAGAACCTGTCGATCGGCGACCGCGTGCCGGTCGTGTTCAAGGACACGGGTGGCAAGGAGCTCACGGTCGCGATGATCTACGGCGAGTCGCAGCCGGCCGGCGACTGGCTGCTCGGCACGGAGACATACGAGGCGAACGTCGACGACCAATACGACTACCAGGTCTTCGTGAAGAAGGCCGGCGGCGTTGACACGGCGACGGCGCGGGCCGCCGTCGAACAGGTCGCGGACGGGTACCCCGGCGCGAAGGTCCTCGACCAGGCGGGGTACGAGGACGACCAGACGATGTTCATCGACCGGCTGCTCAACCTCATCTACGCGATGCTCGGACTCGCGATTTTCATCGCCCTGCTCGGTATCGCCAACACGCTCGCCCTGTCGATCATCGAACGTACGCGCGAGCTTGGCATGATGCGCGCCGTCGGTATGAAACGCAGTCAGCTCCGATCGATGATCCGCTGGGAGTCGGTGATCATCGCGATACAAGGCACGATGCTCGGCCTCCTCGTCGGCGTGCTCTTCGGTTGGGCGCTCGTCACCGCGCTGTCGGACGAGGGTCTCGAGACGTTCCGGCTCCCCGTGGCGACCCTGGTAGTGATCGTCGTGCTCGCGGCGTTGGCCGGCGTGCTCGCCGCGGTCTGGCCGGCCCGCCGGGCCGCGAAGCTGGACGTGCTCCGCGCCGTCGTGACCGAGTAGGACCGCCGGCCGGCGAGCGGCGCTCGTACGTCGCCTGCAGGCCGCGAATACGCGTACTTCTCCGGTGGTACGAAGAAGACAACTGGCGCCCGATGGTCGAATAGGCGCACTCCGGTACGGTCGTTCGAGATGGAGCGACGCCGGTACGTCGTCGACACGCTCGTGGCGGCATGCGCGTTCGCGTTCAGCGTCGCCGTGGCCCGGCACGGGACGTCCGATCCCGACGCCCACGACGCCGACGTAGCCGCGTACGTGCTGCTCGCGGTCTACAGCGGCTCGGTCGCGATCCGAGGGAGATTCCCGGTCTGGGCGGTCGCCGTGGGCTTCGCGTCGGGGTTCGCCTACGCGGCGGCGAGCTACCCACCGGCGCTCACACCCCTCGTGTTGCTCTCCGTCTACACCGCTGCGACTCGCCTTCCGTGGACGGCCTCGCGGCGCCTGCTCGTCATCGCCGTCATCGTGTCGGCTCTGGGCGCGACGCTCGGGCCGGGTCCGACCGATGTCAGTGCGCCGGTTCTCGTCGCCGCAACGTGGTTGCTCGGCCACTACGTTCGCACGCGCCGTCTCTACACCGGTGAGCTCGAGCGAAAGAACCGTGAACTCGAACAAGCGCAACACGAGCTGGCCCGCCGCGCGGTGGTCGAGGAGCGGCTGCGGATCGCCCGGGAGTTGCATGATGTGGTGGCGCACGCCCTGAGCGTCATCGCCGTCCAGGCCGGGGCGGGACGCATGATCGGTGAGGATTCGCCGTCCACGGCCCGCGAGGCGCTGGCCTCGATCGAGACCGCCAGCCGGGCGGCGCTGGGGGAGATGCGTCGCCTGCTCATGGTGTTGCGGTCCGATGAGGGCGAGGTTGAGCCGCTCGTGCCCTCGCCGGGGTTGTCCGAGCTCGAGGGGCTGGTGGCGGCGACGGTGCGCTCGGGCGTGCCGGTCGAGGTGCGCATCGAGGGCGACCGGGTGGCGCTGCCTGCGGGCGTGGATCTGGCCGCCTACCGCATCGTGCAGGAGGCCCTCACCAACGTCCGCAAACACGCGCACGCCAGCCGCGCCAGTGTGGTGATCTCCTACGACCCCGGCGAGCTTGGCATCGAGGTGGTCGACGACGGGGTGGGCCCCTGCGGTAACGGTCGGCTGGGCGCAGCCCATGGGCTGGTGGGTATGCGGGAACGGGCGGCGTTGTATGGAGGGACCCTGGAGGCGGGTCCCGGTCTCGATGGTGGCTTCCGGGTGACGGCACGGATCCCTTGCCTGGGGGAGACGGGTTGACGACCCGGGTGGCGGTGGCCGACGATCAGCCGCTGGTGCGGGCGGGTTTTGCCGCCATGGTCGGCCACGCGGCCGACCTGGAGCTGGTGGGGGAAGCCGTCAACGGTGAGGAGGCGGTGGCCTTGGCGCTGCGGGAGCAACCTGACGTGTTGCTCATGGACGTGCGGATGCCGCTGGTGGACGGGATCGAGGCGACCCGGCGCATCACCGCCGAGGCCAGCAACGAGAATGTGCGGGTGATCATCCTCACCACCTTCGATCTGGATGAGTACGTCTATGGGGCGCTGCGGGCGGGCGCTAGCGGATTCCTGCTCAAAGACGTCGCACCTGAGGACCTCATGGCGGCCATCCGGGTCGTCGCCGCTGGCGAGGCGCTGCTTGCTCCGAGCGTGACCCGTCGGCTCGTCGAGCGGTTCGCCGGGGCGCCGGCCGGGGCGCGGCCCGATCCGTCCCAGCTCGACGTGCTGACCGAGCGGGAGCGGGAGGTGCTCGCCCTCGTGGCTCGGGGCCTGTCGAACGCCGAGATCGGCGAGCGCATCCATGTCAGCCATGCCACGGCGAAGACCCACGTGGGCCGCATCCTCGCCAAGTTCGGGGCGCGTGATCGGGCCCAGCTGGTGGTGGTCGCCTACGAGACGGGTCTGGTCACGCCGGGGGCCTAGCCATCGCCCGCTACGCCTCGGGGGCGAGTGCACGTACACCCCTGGGGCGAGCGAGGATCGAGCCTCGGGGCCGACGACGGCGACCGGGCGCATCTTTACCGTCCTTGTCGATCCCACCGGTCGAGGAGGAGTGCCCGTGACAACCATCGAGATAGACGGTCTCACCAAACGGTTCGGCAGCGTGCTCGCGGTTGATGGTCTCAGGTTCGGTGTGCCCGAGGGTGCTGTCACCGGGTTGCTCGGGCCCAACGGCGCCGGCAAGACCACGACGCTGCGGATGTTGCTGGGGCTGGTCAGCCCGACCGCGGGAACGGCCACGATCGGCGGTGTCGCCTACCCCCGGCTGACCGACCCCGTGCGCACGGCCGGGGCCGTGCTCGAGGCGTCCAGCTTCCATCCCTCTCGCACCGCCCGAGATCACCTCCGGGTGGTGGCCAGCGCCGCTCGGATCCCGACGGCCCGGGTGGACGAGCTGCTCGAGCAGGTGGGCCTGGCCGGTGATGCCACCCGCCGAGTGGGCGGCTACTCGCTCGGCATGCGCCAGCGGCTGGGGCTGGCCGCCGCGCTGCTCGGCAACCCGGCGGTGCTGGTCCTCGACGAGCCCACCAACGGCCTCGACCCCGCCGGCGTGCGATGGCTGCGAGACCTGATCCGCGACCTCAGCCGCGAGGGCCGGACGATCCTGGTCTCCAGCCACCTGCTCGCCGAGGTCGCCCAGACCGTCGACCACGTTGTCATCATCGACCGGGGACGGCTCGTGATTGCGGCTCCGCTCGCGGAGCTGGCCACGTCGGCACAGCCCGGCGTCGCCGTGCGGACCCCCGACACCGCTCGCCTGCGGGCGGCGCTCACCGTTGCCGGCATCGCGGTCAGCGACGACGGCCCGGACCGCATCGTGGCGCTGGGCGCCACCCCCGAAGCGGTCGGCCGGGCCGTCGCCGCCGCCGGCGTCGTCGTGTACGAGATGAGCCTCGTCGGCGGCTCCCTGGAGGACGCGTTCCTGCGACTCACGACACCCGAGGAGATCACCCGATGAACGCCCTGATCCGTGCCGAGCTGCTCAAGCTGGGTTCCACCCGTACCACCCGCCTGCTGGTGTTCGGCGGGCTGGCGATCGCCGCGCTTCTGGGCAGTGTTACCGCCACGACCGCCGGCGAAGAGGCCAGCGCCGCGCTGGGCAGCGCCGAGAACATCGCCAACATCGTCGGGGTATCCGCCATGCCGGGATTCTTCATGTTGATCCTCGGTGTGCTCGCCATGGCCGGCGAGTACCAGCACCGCACCATCACCCAGACCTTCCTCAGCGTCCCGGTACGGGGCCGGGTCGTCGCCGCCAAGCTGGCCGCCATCGCCGCCGCCGGCCTCGTCACGGCAACCGCCATGATGACG
>JBKPCP010000111.1:0-9639 GCA_046727475.1 Actinomycetota bacterium
CAGTGGACCGCGAGCACACCAAGCAGGCTGGGACCTCCCCAGTCGTTGCGGTAGGTGGCCGGATCTGTCATGTCGATCACGAACGGCTCTGCAACCGCTCTGGCGATCAGGTACGAGCCGAGCACCACGCCGGTGATTACCGCTGCTCTCCTCACGACGTACCCCTTGGCTCGACGATAGGTCGGTCAGAACATCGCCAACGTAGACGGGGCGGGGATCTGGCCACATCAGGGAAGTCCCCGATTCCCCACTGGTTCCACCCTCGACGGGTAGAAACACCAGACCCGCCGGGAAGACGCCCAGGCAAGACCCCAAGATCACGTTAAGGGGGAAGCTCCCGCTAGGCGGCCAGAATCTCGCCGGAGCCCCGCTCGACGAGCCGGGTCGGGACGACGTCGAGCTGGAACGGGCGCTCGGCGCCGTCGATGCGCTCGAATACCAGCTCGGCTGCCCGGTGCCCGATGCCTGCCGGGTCCTGAGCGACGACGGTGACACCGGGTTCGAGCAGGTCCGCGAGGACGAAGTCGTCGAAGCCCACGAGCGCGACGTCGCGCTCGCGGCCGAGGGATCGCAGGGCGCGCACAGTCCCGATGGTGATGAGGTTCTGACCGGTGAACAGGGCAGTCGGAGGATCGGCGGACCCCAGCATCTCGGTCGCGGCCTGTGCGGCCAGGTCGCCCATGCGGACGCCGCGCCGCACCAGGGCCGGGTCGACGGCCAGGTCGTGCGCCATGAGCGCGTCGAGGTAGCCCTGGTAACGCTCCTCCGCGGTCCAGAGCGTTGCGTGGTCGCCGAGAAACCCGATCCGCCGGTGCCCGTGGCGGATCAGGTGCCCTACTCCTCTGGCAGCACTGCGCCGGTTGTCCGACACCACGGTGTCGGCGCTGTTGATCCCCGGCGCCCGGTCGACGAACACCAGTGCGGTGCCGTTGCGCTGCTCCACGAGCAGCGGCGTCAGATCGCCGGTCGGCGGGACGACGATCAGGCCGTCGACGCGGCGGCTGGTGAACGCGGAGAACAAGGTGCGAGCACGGGTCGCATCCTCGTCGAAGCTTCCGGCCAGTACGGTCACACCGCGGGCCAGTGCGACGTCCTCGACCGCGCGATGCAAGGCTCCGGAGAAGGGGTTGCTGACATCTTCCAGGATGAGACCGAGACTCGACGTCCGGCGATCCCTGCGGCGTAGGCTGCTCGCCGTGTGGTTGGGGTGATAGTCCAACTGGGCGCAGGCCAGCCGCACGCGCTCCGCCAGCACGGGGGACACGCCGAGCTCGTCGTTGACGACCCGGGACACCGTCTTGTAGCTCACACCCGCAAGCGCTGCCACATCGCGCAAGGTCGGCCGCCGCCTTGCCGAATCTCCCGACAAGGTTGTCTGTTCGGTCACATCACAGTTGTACCACGGCTATTGACAAGGAGCGCAAGCTCGTTGGAGGCTCTGACAACGTTGTCAGAGTGACCACGGTTCAAGGGAGGGCAAGTGAACATGAGGATCGGCAACGCGCGCCGGCGACGTCGGGTGACGTCGTTCGCGCTCGGTACGGTCGCGGCCGTGCTGCTCGCTGCATGCGGCGGGGACGACGAGCCGTCGACGAACGGTGATGGCAACGGTAACGGCGGCGGCGGCGAGGTCGTCGTCGGCCTGATCACCAAGACCGAGACGAACCCGTTCTTCGTAAAGATGAAGGAGGGAGCGCAGGAGAAGGCCGACGAGCTCGGTGTGGAGCTGCAGAGCTTCGCCGGCGAGTTCGACGGCGACAACGAGGCCCAGGTGCAGGCGATCGAGAGCCTGATCTCCGCGGGGGCACAGGGCATCCTGATCACGCCCAACGACTCCGAGGCGATCGTTCCCTCGGTCGACAAGGCTCGCCAGGCCGGACTCCTCGTGATCGCCCTCGACACTCAGCTCGAGCCGCCGGACGCGGCCGACGCGACGTTCGCGACGGACAACTTCCAGGCTGGCGAGCTGATCGGGCAGTGGGCCGCGGCCACCTTGGGCGACGAGGCGGAGAACGCCAAGATCGCGCTGCTGGACCTGAACGCCAACCAGGTCTCGGTCGACGTGCAGCGCGACCAGGGATTCCTCCAGGGCTTCGGGATCGACCTGAACGACGAGAACGTGATCGGCGACGAGGACGACCCCCGCATCGTCGGCCACGACGTGACCGACGGCGCCGAAGAGGGCGGTCGCACCGCGATGGAGAACCTGCTCTCACAGGAACCCGACATCAACCTGGTGTACACGATCAACGAGCCGGCCGCCGCCGGCGCCTACGAGGCGCTCAAGGCCGCGGGCAAGGAAGACGTGATGATCGTGTCGGTTGACGGTGGCTGCCCGGGTGTGGAGAACATCCAGGCCGGAGTCATCGGCGCCACGTCCATGCAGTTCCCGCTGGACATGGCCTCGCTCGGCGTCGAGGCGGTCGCCGAGTTCGCCGAGACCGGCGAGAAGCCCGAGCCCTCGCCGGGCGAGGACTTCTTCAACACCGGGGTCACGCTGATCACCGACGCGCCCGTCGACGGCGTCGACTCGGAAGACAGTGCCTGGGGTCTGGACAACTGCTGGGGCTGACGGCAACCTCAGCATCGGAGAGTTGCTGTTCTCCGCACCTGTCGAGGCCGGACGGTCGGTCGGGTTCGACCCCGACCGACCGTCCGGCCTGGGACCCGAATCCGGGCGCTGAAGGGTTAGATGATGGGCAACACACGGCCAGGCACCACAGCCACGATCGAACCCGCCGAGCCACCCGGCGCGGACATCTCCAGCATGACCACGTTGCAGCGCATCCAGCACGTGCTGCACACCCGGGCGACGCTGGGCCCAGCCATCGTGCTGGTGCTGTCCGTGATCATCTTCGCGCTCGTCGCCGACAACTTCCTGCAACCCGGCAACATCTCACTGATCGTCCAACAGGTCATGGTGGTCGGCACCCTGGCCATCGGCCAGACCCTGATCATCCTGACCGCCGGCATCGACCTGTCGGTCGGCGCCATCATGGTGCTGTCGTCGATCGTGATGGCGAAGCTGTCGGCGGATGCAGGCCTGCCCGGGCCGCTGGCTTTGCTCGCGGGCTTCGGCGTCGGCCTGTTGTGCGGGCTGGTCAACGGCCTGCTGGTCACGAGGATCAAGCTGCCGCCGTTCATCGTCACGCTCGGCACGCTCAACATCTTCTTCGCACTCAACCTCTTCTACTCGCAGAGCGCGACGGTCCGCGGTACGGACATGTCCGATCTCCTGCTGTGGACGGGAAACTTCATCGAGGTCGGCGAGACCCGCTTCACCTACGGCGCGATCATGATGCTGCTGATGTTCGCTCTCATGGCGTTCATCCTGAGGTGGACGATGTGGGGTCGCCATGTGTACGCCACCGGGGACGATCGGGAGGCTGCCCGGCTCGCCGGCATCCGCACCGACCGCGTCCTGCTGAGCGTCTACGTCGTCGCGGGCCTCATCTACGCGGTCGCAGCGTGGATCCTGATCGGCCGGATCGCGGCAGCGAGCCCGCAGGCAGGGATCACGGCGAACCTCGACTCGATCACCGCTGTCGTCATCGGTGGTACCAGCTTGTTCGGTGGCCGGGGCCGCATCCTGGGAACCTTGTTCGGCGCGCTCATCGTCGGCGTGTTCCGCAATGGCCTACAGCTGGCCGGTATCGACGAGCTGTGGCAGAACTTCGCGGTCGGCATCCTGGTGCTCGTCGCCGTCGCGATCGACCAGTGGATCCGGAGGGCACGGGCATGACCACACAGCAAGCTCCGACGACGACCCCGGTGCTGGAGGCAAAGGGCCTGGTCAAGCGCTACGGCAACGTCACGGCCCTCAACGGCGCCGACTTCGAGCTCTACCCTGGCGAGATCCTCGCCGTCATCGGCGACAATGGCGCCGGCAAGACCACGCTGATCAAGTGCATCTCCGGCGCCGAGATCCCAGACAGCGGGACGATCACGCTGGCCGGCGAGGAGGTGCTGTTCAAGAATCCGCTCGAGGCCAGGGAGGCGGGCATCGAGACGGTCTACCAGACTCTTGCCGTCTCGCCGGCGCTGGACATCGCCAGCAACCTGTTCCTCGGCCGCGAACGCCGGCGAAGCGGCTTCGCCGGTAGCGTGCTGCGGATGCTCGACACCGGCTGGATGAACGAGCAAGCCAGGTCGCGCATGACCGATCTGGGGATCATGACGATCCAGAACATCTCCCAGCCGGTCGAGACGCTCTCAGGAGGGCAGCGGCAAGGTGTCGCGGTCGCCCGGGCGGCCGCGTTCCAGAGCCGGGTCGTGATCATGGACGAGCCGACCGCCGCCCTCGGGGTCAAGGAGTCGGGCAAGGTGCTGATCCTCATTCGCACCCTGCGCGACAAGGGCCTGCCGATCATCCTGATCAGCCACGACATGCCGCACGTCTTCGAGGTCGCCGACCGGATCCACATCCAGCGGCTGGGCCGCCGTGGCGCCGTCATCACCCCGCAGAGCCATACCATGTCGGAGGCGGTGGCCATCATGACCGGTGCCACCCAAGTCGACGAGCACGGGGCGCATGACCTGTCGTGATCGTCGTCGCGGGCGAGAGCCTGATCGATATGGTTCCCACTGGGGACGGTGCCTTCCGCGCCGTCCCCGGTGGTGGCCCGTTCAACGTCGCCCGCACCATTGCCCGGCTGGGCGAACCGTGCACTTATCTCGGCTCCCTTTCCACCGACGGCTTCGGCCAGATGTTGCGCGAGGGGCTGGTCGCTTCCGAGGTCGACGACTCATACGCGCCATCCACCGACGTACCGACGACGCTGGCCCTCGCCTGGCTGGATGCCGCCGGTGCGGCGTCGTACCTGTTCTACGTCGACGGCACCTCCGCGGCCGCCCTGAGCGTCTTCGAGGCGCGGGCGGTGCTCGAGGCGACGCCGCGGATCCTGTACGTCGGCACGCTCGGGCTCGTGCTCGAGCCGATGGCCTCGTCGGTGGAGGCGCTCGTGACGAGCCTGCCCTCTGACGTGCTCCTCGTCGTCGACCCGAACTGCCGCCCATCGGTGATCGAGTCACATCCGGTCTTCCTGGACCGGCTCGGGCGGATCCTGCGGCGCGCCGACGTGGTCAAGGTCAGCACCGACGACCTCGAGTACCTCCACCCCGGCCGGGCTGGGGCGGATGGGGCGCACCGGATCCTCGCGCAGGGGCCGCGGGTCCTGCTTCTCACCGATGGCGACAACGACGTGCGAGTCTTCACCGACTGGGCCGAGCTGCGTGTTCCGGTGCCGCAGGTGCCGGTCGTCGACACCATCGGCGCCGGGGACTCGTTCTGCGGCGGCTTCGTCACATGGTGGCACCGACGCGGATTCGGCCGCGAGGAGCTGGCCGACAGCGCCCTGCTCCGCGACGCGACCTCGTTCGCGACCGCGGTCTCCGCGATCCCCGGCCAGCGGGGCGGCGCCGCCCCGCCGTGGGCTCACGAACTACCCGACGCGGATCCCGCCTGAGCGGCGTTGACTCGCCGGCGGGTGGTCACGCCAAGCGTGATTGCGGGGCGTTGCCGCCCAGCCCGGCGCTTTCACGGTGCTCCCGACCAGCGAGGATGTGACTTGCTAAAAGTCAACATCGCGCGGTTCGAGGAGCACCTTTCAGGTGGTGCAGCGTAGCGGCTTCTACCCACGTGAGTGTCGACACGGCCGGGTCGCAGGTGGTGTCGCAGGCCGGTGGTGTGGTGCTGCCGAGACGGTCCGGGTGGCGGGCCTGGACCGCGCGTTGACCGCGTCGCTAGCGCGGTGGCGGACGCCGACGGCGACCCACGACCCGGCCAAGGTGGTGCTCGACCAGATGTATGTGCCGCTACTATTCCAGATCGTTACCAGGCGCTAGCTAGGCCAGCTGGACAAACCATCGAGGAGGCAGTCGCGGCCGGTTCTCGCGTTCGTCCGACATGGCGCGCCCCTCACTGCTGCCTTCCTCGTCGAGCCTAGCCAGAGACCCGGCCAAGCGCAGGACCCCTGGCAGGGCCCCGGGCTGCTGTTCCACAGAAGTCCTCAATCCGGAACGACAGCGAACGCATCGCGGCTATCTGAGTGTGTGGGCTCTGCTCGATATGAGCCATGTGCGGATGCCATGTGCGGATGCCTCAGGGCGGGCTGGTGTGCGGACCATCCAGCGTTCCGGTTAGGTGTTGCCCTCGACGAGTCGTGCGAGTTTCTCCAGGGCCATCCGGGTGCCCGCTTCGTTGTCAGCTGGCGGGATGGCGTCGGGAACGCCGTGGTGAACGTTCTCGACCCTGGTGCCCCCGTCGGTCGGGGTGAGCCTGGTGGTCATGATCATTTCGCCGCGGAGCGCGGGATCATCGGTCTCGAACTCGGAGACCTCGACGACCACCTCATCCGGGGCTAGGCGCACGAAATGGCCATGGTAGGTGTCGGTCCGCGCGGTGCTCTTCCCGCTCGTCGTGGACTGGTCGTAGGTGAGCGAGATCCGGAACTGGCCACCCTCCCGGGCGTCGAACTCGTGCACTCGGCCAGTCATTCCGTCGGGGACGCGCCACTTCGCGACCAGGTCGCCATCCACCAGCGCCCGATAGACCTCACAGGGCGCTGCCCGGATATCTCTGGAGACTCGGGTCGAGTACACCTTGCCTACGCTAGCCGTGTTGGGCATGGCCCAATCCTGCACGGTGCCGCCCGACAATCAGGGCCGCTCGCTGTCGTTTGTAGATTGGCTCTGCGCGGACGACGGCGAAACGGCGCTAGTGTGGCGCACTCCAGGCGGCATGTCAGGACGTCGCTCAGTCGTGGGGGTGGCGGTGGCTCCTTCGTGGCATGGAGGGCGTGGATCTAACTTCTCCGAGCGAGAACGCAGAACTCGTTGCCCTCCGGATCCGCAAGCACCGTCCAGGGCACCGATCCTTGCCCGACGTCGACGCGACGAGCACCTAGTCGAAGGAGTCGGTCGACCTCGGCCTGCTGGTCGTCGGGCCGGAAGTCCAGATGCAGCCGGTTCTTGGACTTCTTCGCCTCCGGGACTGGGCCGAAGATCAATCCGGGGAGCCGATGCGCCGAGGAACGGATCTCGAACTCCTCTGCCGAGTCGTTCAGCACAACCCAGCCCAAGGCATCTGCCCACCAGCGTCCGAGCGCAACTGGGTCACGTGAATCGACTACGACCTGCTCCCATTCGAGGCTCATCCGTCAAGCGTATGAACGCGGCGCCACTCAGACGGGTCGCCCTCACATCGGCAATTGCGGACGTTCCCTGGCAGCCAGTTCGATCATCCGTGGAAGGGCCGCAGACGAAGGACCTCGGCTCAAATGAAACGCAGACCGGCCCTCTCAAGGGTGTCAGCCTGCGAGCGCCGGTCGGCCAGCGACAACCGGCTCGGATACGGGCAGCAGTGTCTGGTCCGGACTGCGCCGCGCGTCGTGCTTGCCTACGTAGAGTGCAACGCGCCGCAACTGTGCAGGAGACAAGGCAACGCGCTCGTCACGATCACAAGCGGCGCGGGCGGCTGCCAGTAGGCTGTCGCGCTTGCCATCGTGACGGTAACGCCGGGAACCGGCTACAAGCGCCACGAGCGCACCGCTCTGATCCGGCGACAGCCCGAGACGCGCCAAGACTGGATCTCGCCGAGCCGCCCACTCCCACCAGCCCACCTACTGTAAGTGACAGGTAGCCGTGAGCACCTTCGGGGGTGGCGTCGCCGCAGGTCAGCGGCCATCCCGGGTCATCCGCGGTCATCGCAGTTCGGCGCCTACAGGTGTACTTCCGTGCTGTACGACAGTTCCGGCATCCAGACTGAGCCGTCGTCCTCGTAGCTGCCGGATCGTAGGTTGACGCGGCCCGGGCGGGCCTCAAGACTGGCGGCGCAGAGGACGACGGCGATCGGTGCGTTCACCCGTCAATCCGACCGGCGCCGCCCTCTGTTTGCTGCCCGGCCGAGGACGGCGCCCGAGCGCCGCCCGCAGGCCGGGCCGCGGCGAGCGGAGCGAGCCGCCTTGACGGAGTAGACGAAGTTCTCACAGGCCCTCAGCGGCACTCACGTCATGTCTCGGGTGATGCTTGACACCTGAGTCTCAGTTGATGCTTGACACCGGCGCCGCGAGACTGGCGCTCGGGGCGATGGAGTCGCGCTCCCTTCTAGGCGCAAGCAGCAGCGCGCTGATGCGGGCGCAACATGGCGACCGGAGTGTCGCATGGGAAGCAGTAGTCCGGCGGCGGCGCAGACGACGCCGCGGTGAGACGCGAAAGGCGAACTTGGCGCCTTCGTGGCTCAAGGAAGCGATGGACCGGCAGTGGGCGCCCTCTGCCTGGCGGCGCGCCGGTGCCGGCCACGCGCGCCGGTAGGTTGTCGTGAAGGTCATCGAGGTCGAGACGCTGGTGGCACGCGCTCGCGAGTTCGCGCGGCGCCAGCGCCGGACGATCCTCGGCATCGTCGGCCCGCCGGGAGGCGGCAAGTCGACGCTGGCACAGACCGTGGTCACTGCGGTCGGCTCCGCCGCGGTCCTCGTCCCGATGGATGGCTTCCACCTTGCGCAGGCCGAGCTCGTGCGGCTCGGCCGGCGCCACCGCATGGGCGCACCCGACACGTTCGACGCGCTCGGCTACATCGCGCTGCTCCGACGGCTGCGCGACCGCACCGAGGAGGTCGTATATGCGCCGGGGTTCAGACGCGAGATCGAGGAGCCGATCGCCGGCGCGATCGCCGTCCCGCGGGCAACCCCGCTCGTCGTGACCGAGGGCAACTACCTGCTCGTCCCGGATGAGCCGTGGGCCGGCGTTCGCCCGCTCCTCGACGAGTGCTGGTACGCCGATCTCGACGAGGCCACGCGGCTGCGGTGGCTCATTCAGCGCCACGTCGAGCACGGCAAGACGCCGCAAGCCGCCCGCGAGTGGGTACACCGCAGCGACGAGGCGAACGCGGCCGTCGTCGCGGCCACACGCAGCCGGGCCGACGTCGTCGTCCGCCTCCCAGTGCCCTCAGGCGAAGGACATCCCGCAGCGCCGTAGGCGTTTCATGGGGACGTGCGAGCCTCGTGCGCCCGCCGTCGGCTTACCCATTAAGGGAGACGCACCGGCCCGGTCTCAGCGTTTGGCGCTGTCGCTTCGGACGAAACGGAGCAGCGCAGAGCGGACCCGGACCAGACGTACGCGTGCTGCCGCGTGGAGGCAGAAGCAGCGGCGCGCCGAGCTGCCGCCTCACGCGCGAGACGTCGGCGGTCGTCGCCTGCGGGGGAGAAGGTCGGTCTCTGGTGGCGGCCACGCCCAGCGCACGGTGACCGTCCGCGTCTCAGAGCGCATGCTCGCGATCGAACTCGACGACGAGCCCGGGATCGTCCGGCGCACCACCACGCTGCCGGTCCGCACGATCAAGGCCGAGCGGCCGATGCAGCGCGCTCCCAGGGCCGATCAACCAGCACTCTCAGCCAGCGCGGAGCTGGCAACGGAGCATCCCCAATAGATCCAGATCATGAACCGCACGACGCCTGGATGTGCTTGGTGCACTCCGTGCCCGTCCGGACGGGGAGACCTCCAGCCTCAGTCACAGGATCGCGCCGCGTGGCGCGATCTCGATGGCGGCAACGCCCCGGCCGTACAGCGCCACGAGCCGGTCACCATGTGTGCTGCGGAGCACTCCGGAGTCCTCCGCCAGGGTTGAGATGACGTGCTCAATGA
>JBKPCP010000112.1:0-31599 GCA_046727475.1 Actinomycetota bacterium
CGGAGCCCCGCCCCCCCGTGCGCCGGCGGCCGCGGACGATCCCCCGGTGGCCGTTCGCGCTGATCGCCACCGGGCTGGTGGTGGCCGGTCCGGCGGGCTTGCTCCTGGCGACCTCGGTGGCGTGCGCACTGCTGGTGCTGCGGATGCGGCTCCTGGCACCGGAGGCCGAGCCACCCGAGCTGCCCGCTCTCCGGTGGCGCCGCCGCGCGCCGGTGCCAGTCCTCCCGGGCTTCACCCGGACGGTGGGTTCGGTGGAGTGGGGTCTGGCCTCGGCGTACGACTTCGACACCGCGCTGCGCCCCCGGCTCACCCGGGTGGCGGCGGCTCGTCTCGCCGAACACCGTGGGATCGACTTCTACGATCAGCAGGCCCTGGCCGCGAACGCGTTGGGTGCCGAGGCCTGGGGCCTTCTGGACCCGGCCCGGCCACCCGCTCCGGACCGGTCGGTGCCCGGGCCCGATCGTTCCACCCTGGCGCGGGTCCTCGACGCCATCGAGCAAATCTGACGGAGGCTGCCCGTGACGGAGGCCGTGAGCTCTACGACGTGGACGACCGCGGCGACGGGCGCCAGGGCGCGCGATGTCCTCGAGGAGGTCGAGCGCGCCGTGGTCGGCAAGCGGGACGTGCTCGAGTTGGTCCTGCTCGGCATCCTTTCGGGAGGCCACGTGCTCCTCGAGGACCTGCCCGGCCTGGGCAAGACCCTGATGGCCCGGTCGTTCGCCCGGGTGCTGGGCCTGGAGCTGCGCCGGATCCAGTTCACGCCCGACCTGCTGCCGTCCGACGTCACCGGCGCTCCGGTGCTGGATCCGCGGACCGGAGAGCTGACCTTCCGGCCCGGCCCGGTCTTCGGCAACCTCCTGCTGGCGGACGAGGTCAACCGCACGCCTCCGCGCACACAGGCCGCGCTGCTGGAGGCGATGGCCGAGCGCCAGGTCACCGTGGACGGTGTCAGCCGTCCGCTGCCCGATCCGTTCACAGTGCTCGCCACGGACAACCCGATCGAGTTCGAGGGCACTTACCCCCTTCCCGAGGCGCAGCTCGACCGGTTCACGATGCGGATACGCGTGGGATACCTGCCCCCCATCGACGAGGCGGCCATGCTGCGGCGTCGACTGGACCGCAAGGCCCCCGAGGCGGAGCTGCGGGCGATCGGCGAGCCCTACGAGCTGTTGGCGATGATCCGCTCGCTGGAGGACGTCGAGGTCGACGAAGACCTGCTCCATTACGTCGTGCGAATCGTGGGCGCGACCCGCGACCATGCGCACACAGTGGTCGGTGCGAGCCCGCGTGGCGGGCTGGCCATCCTCGCCTTGGCCCGGGGCCGGGCGGTCCTGGAGGGTCGTTCGTTCGTCACGCCCGACGACGTCAAGCGGGTTGCCGTGGCGGCGCTGGGTCACCGGCTCGTGCTGCGGCCAGAGCTGTGGGTGCGCAAGGTCAGCGGCGACGACGTCGTCGCTGAAGTTCTGGAATCAGTTCCCACGCCACCGACCAGGCGTGGTTCGCCGTGACGACCGAGTGGTTCGCGCTCGGATGGCGACCTTCCCGGCTGGCGGCGCGGCTCGCCACAGTGGGCTCCCTCGCTGCCGTGGCCGGCCTGGTGCTGGGCCGGGCCGAGCTCGTCGTCGTCGCCGTGCCGTGCCTGGTGGCGCTCGCGGCCGGCCCCCGCGCGCGGGCCGGCGGTATCACGGTGACGGCGTCGACCTCGGCCGACCGGTGCATCGAGGGCGATCCGGTCATCGTCGACGTCGTCGTCGACCCGGGCCCTGCGGGCGGTGGGTTCCAGGCCGTCCTCGACCTCCCGTCGGCCAGCTGGGCCGGCACCGAGACGCTGACCACGACGGACGCCCGGATCGCCCGCGCGACCTGGACGGTCACCCCGACCAGCTGGGGGCGCCGCAGTCTCGGGCCCGTCCAGCTCAAGGCGTGGGGCCCGTCCCGGCTCGACGTAGCGACCGGCTCCGTGACCCTCGGCCGCGTCGACGTCCATCCGCCCACCGCGTGGGCTCGGCGGCTGCCGCTGCCACCACGCCTGGTCCAGCGGGCCGGCTTGCACGCGGGTCGTACCGAGGGCCCGGGCCTCGAGTTCGCCGGGGTCCGGCCGTACGAGCCCGGCGATTCCGTGCGCCGCGTGCATTGGCCGGCCACTGCACGGCGCGGACGGCTGCATCTGACCCGGTACGCGGTCGAGCGCGCCGCCGACGTCGTGGTCGTCGTCGACGCCACGACCGAGGTGATGGGAACCCTCGATGTCGCCGTGCGCGGAGCGGCAGGCGTGGCGCAGACCTACCTGGCCGCAGGCGACCGGGTCGGAGTGGTCGCGCTGGGCGGGATGCTGCGCTGGCTGCCGCCCGGCGTCGGCGGACGCCAGGTTCACCGTGTCATCGAAACGGTCCTCGATGTCCGCCTCGACGACTCTTACGTCGCGCCCGACCTGACCCGGCTGCCGAGGGGGGCACTGCCACCTGGGGCACTGGTCATCGCGTTCAGCCCGCTGCTCGATCCGCGCGTCCTCGAGGTCCTACGTGACCTGCGTGAACGGGGCCATCCGACGGTAGTCGTCGACGTCATCAGGCAAGATCCCGACCCTCCGCCCGGAACACGGGCCGGCCACGAGGCCGTGCGCCTCTGGCGGCTGGAACGCGAGGCCCTGCGCAACGAGCTGGGCTCGATCGGTGTCGTGGTGGTCCCGTGGGGCGACGACGACTACGCCGTCGGTCTCCTCGACCGGGTGGCCGTGCGGATGCACCCCCGGGTCGGGGCAGGCGTGCCATGACCGGGCAGGCAGCCGGACCAGCCAGGCCGCTGGCGCTGGGCCTGCTGGCGGCTGTTCCGGGGGCGGGCGCCGTCGGTATCGCCGCCGTGCACGCGCCGGTCGGCGCGGAGCTGTGGGTGTGGGTAGGCGCCGCCGGTGTCGTTCTCGCGGTGCATCCTGCCCTGCGATGGGCGAGCACGCTGGCTCTGGCCGGTGTCCTCGTGACCATCACCGTGCGGGCGGGCGTGTCGGGGCTGCCGCTGGCCGCGGCGGCTGGGCTCGGCGCCCTGATGCTGGCCTACCTGCTCGCCCTCGATCTCGTCGAGGTCCTCGGTCAGGCTGAGCGTCCGATTGCACGGCTCGTGGCCGGGTGGGCCGAGGCGGTATCGCTGCCGGCAGCGGCAGGTCTCGGCGCGGTCGCCTTCGCGCTCGTCGTGGCGGCAGTGCCAGTCCCGCCATCGCTGCCGTTGGCGCTGGCCGGCCCAGTGGCGGTGGTGATCCTGGCAATCGTGGCCTTGCGGATGTACTCGCGAGGTCAGGGCCAGGGAGGTAAGAGCGAGCCTCAATGACGTACCACGTGTCATGCACCCGGTAGTCGAGCGTTCAACGCCGATCTGATCATCGAGGTCCCGGTCGCGTGTCCAGTTCGGCGACCAGTTTCTTCGGCGCGACGGCGCGATACGCGTCCTCGACGATCTCGGCGATCTCGTCCCAGTCGACAACGACGTCGAGGCGTACGCCGAGCCAGCCGCGCTGGCCGACGTACGGTGGAACGAAGAAGCGCTCGGGACCGGATTCGACCAGCGTGCGTTGCGCGCCGTCGGGTGCCGCGCACCAGAAGGCCAGCCTGTCGTCGTGATGCCGGTCGGCGTAGGTGACGAACGACTTCTTGTCCCGGACGAACCAGGTCGGCTCGCCGTGACTCATCCGCTCCGTTGCTTCGGGGAGGGCCAGGCACAGCTCGCGGAGTCGGGCTAGCGGGTCGTCGGTCACCCCGGCGCCGTCTGCTCGGTTCGTTCGCGGAACCGGGTGCCGATCGTCATCAGGAGGTGCGCGACGCCGAGGACCATGAAGAAGTTCCGTGGCGCGTCCTCGTCGGCGAACCCGAGGATGAACGGCGCCACGATCAGGAAGATCGCCAGCACGAAATCCACCGTGACATGCACGTTGAGGGCCACCTGTTTGCGCAGGCTGGTCGGTAGGCCTGCGGTGGTGGCCGTGACAATGAGGAGGAAGATTCCGACGGCGATCGACACACCGGTCGCAATGCCCGAGTCGAAGTCGAACAGGATCGGCGCAGCCAGGAACAGCAGCCCCACAACGTATTCGGCTGCGCCGTGGATCAGCCTCGGCACGGGTCCCTCCCGCAACATGTGATCACGTTATCCGTCGACCGGCCGTAGCCGCAGCCCCTGGAGTGGGACCTTGGCCCAGCGGGTTCGGGTGATTCGGCCCTATTGGTGTGGGCACCTGAGTAAGAGAGTCGAGTCGTGGAGAACTGGATGTTCCCGGACTCGATGGCGGCCCATGAAAGAGACGCGCGGCCCGCGATTTCGGCGTCCGGACTGGTGAAGAACTTCGGTACGACGAAGGCCCTGGATCATCTCGACCTGACCGTCACCGCCGGTGAGGTGCATGGTTTCCTGGGTCCGAACGGCGCGGGCAAGACCACGACCATCCGGATCCTTCTGGGACTGCTGCGCAAGAGCGGCGGTGAGGTCAGGCTGCTGGGTGGTGACCCGTGGCGGGAAGCGGCCGAGTTGCACCGTCGGCTGGCGTATGTGCCGGGCGAGGTGAATCTGTGGCCCAACCTCACCGGCGGTGAGGTGATCGACCTTCTCGGCGCGTTGCGCGGCGGGCTTGTCCCCGCGCGCCGCTCCGAGTTGCTCGAGCGGTTCGAGCTCGATCCGACCAAGAAGATCCGTGCCTACTCGAAGGGAAACCGGCAGAAGGTCGCCCTCGTGGCCGCCTTCTCCTCCGACGTCGAGCTCTATCTGCTGGACGAACCGACCTCCGGCCTCGACCCGTTGATGGAGACGGAGTTCCAGGACGTCGTCCGCCAACTGCAAGGGCAGGGCAGGACCGTCTTGCTGTCCAGCCACATCCTTTCTGAGGTCGAAGCGCTGTGTGACCGCGTCACGATCATCCGGGCCGGCCGAGCGGCCGAGTCCGGAACGTTCGACCAGCTACGCCACCTAACGCGCACGACGGTTGAAGTCGAGACCGAGCGGCCAGTTGAGGCACTGAGCGGGCTCGACGCAGTGCACGACCTGAGCCTCGACCTCAACCACGCACGGTTCAGCGTAGATCCCGGTGAGCTCAACCAGGTGCTGCGACGTCTCGTCGACTTCGAGGTTCGGTCCATGACCTGCTCGCCGCCAACGCTCGAAGAGCTCTTCCTGAGCCACTACGGCGACCGCGTCGACGCGTCACCACGAGCTGCTGAGATGGTGTACGCAAAATGACCGGTTTGACCGGCACGCCCCGGCTGGTCCGGCTCGCACTGCGCCGGGACCGGCTGAGCCTGTCGGCCTGGGTCCTGGGGCTCGGCCTGTTCGTCGCCGCAACCACCGCCATGTTCGTCGAGAGCCTCGCGACGTACGAGGACGTCGTCCGAGAGACCCAGCTCGTGTCCACCAACGCCGGAATGCGCATGCTCGGCCTGACGTCCGGGCCCAGCGTCGGCGGGTACATGCTGCACCGCGAGTACGTCACGCTGGCTGTGCTGGCCGCGCTGATGAGCACGTTCGCCGTGGTGCGCCACACCCGTCAGAACGAGGAACTGGGCCGTGCGGAGCTGGTGGGTGCCACCGTGGTGGGGCGATACGCGGGCCTGGCTGCGGCGGTCATCGTCACGGTAGGCGCGAACATCGTCCTCGCGTTTGTGCTCGGCCTGGCGATGACGGTGAACGGACTGCCGGCCTCGAGCTCCATGCTTGCCGGTGCCTCGGTCGCCGCCGTCGGAGTGGTCTTCGTCGGCGTGGCCGCCATCAGCTGCCAGCTGACCTCGACCACACGTGGAGCAACCGGCCTCGCCAGCGCGGCACTCGGCCTGGCATTCCTCCTCAGCGGCATCGGGAACATGCTCGGCACCGTCGACGACCGAGCGCTATACGTGACAAGTGCCTGGCCGGTATGGCTCTCCCCGATCGGATGGGGCCAGCAGGCTCGGCCGTTCGGTGGCGGACACTGGTGGCCGCTCGCGCTGTCCGGGATCCTGCTCACGTTCCTGCTCGTGGTTGCGGTCGCGCTCGTCGGGAGACGAGACGTCGGCAGGGGCATCTGGCCCGAGCGGCGTGGTCATGCCCACGCCAGCGCCACATTGCTCAGCCCGACCGGCCTGGCCTGGCGGCTGCAACGTGGGGTGCTGCTGGGATGGACAGTCGCACTGCTCACTTTCGGCCTGATCTTCGGGACCCTCATCGAGCAGATCCGAGACGTCCAGGGCCCCGCGGCCGAGTGGTACGCCGGCATGGTCGGCACGGACCAGATCGCCGACGCCTACCGGACCTCGATCATCCAGATGGCCGGCATGTTCGTCGCGATCTACGTCGTTCAGATCCTGCTGCGAACCCGGGTCGATGAGCTCGGGGGGACCTTGGAGTCCGTCCTTGCCGCCGGGGTGACCAGGCCACGCTGGGTGTCCGGCCATCTCCTGAACGCCGCAGCCGGTGCCGTCGCGCTCATTCTTGTCTTCGCGGTCAGCATGGGCCTGGCGGCAGGGCAGGTGCTCGGTGACACGACGAACCAGGTGCGCGAGATGGCCGAGGCCGGCCTGGTGCAGCTGCCCGGGATCCTGGTGCTCGGCGGGGTCGTCGTCGTGATGGTTGCGTTCCTGCCTCGCTGGGCCGTGCCCTTCTCCTGGGCGCTCCTCATCGCCTCGCTGGTACTCGGCCCGATGTTCGGACCGACGCTCGGCCTGCCGCAGTGGACGCAGGACCTGTCGCCGTTCACCCACATTCCGAAAGCGCCGGCTCTCGACGTCACCGCCGCCCCACTCATTTCCCTGGCGAGCATCTGGGTGGCCCTGGCGGTCGCGGGAATCGTGGCGATCCGCCGGCGGAACCTCATCCTCCCCGCCTGAGGCGATCATCTGAGGCTTCGCATCAGCTAGCAGTGTTCGTGCAGTGCGAACTCCGTCACACGGTGATGACGACCTTCGCGCGCGCGTGCTCCACTTCGAGGTACCTGATGGCCTCGGGAGCCTCGCTCAACGGGTAGGTCCGGTCGATGACCGGGGCGACCTTTCCGGACTCGATGAGTTCTCTCAGCGTCGCGAGGTTCTCCCTGCTCGGAGTCGCCGTCAATTGGACCAGCCGATGCCGGACGAAGCGTGACACCACCTGCGCTCTGAGGATGAGACCCATTGGGCCGACAAGACTGCCACCGCCGGACACGCCTCCACCGGACAGAATGAGAGTTCCCGCCGGGGTCAGCACCCGCCGGCACTCGGTCAACGAATGGTTCCCCACCAGGTCGAAGATGACGTCGTACCGCCGTCCGTTCCGGGTGAAGTCCTCGTGGGTGTAGTCGATGACGTGGTCCGCGCCGATCGACCGGACCAGGTCCACGTTCCTGGTGCTGCACACACCGGTCACTTCCGCGCCGAACGACTTGGCGATCTGAACAGCGAAGGTTCCCACGCCACCTGACGCACCGTTGACCAGGACCTGCTGACCCGGCTGGACCCGCCCCGCGTCGCGAAGGCACATCAGGGCGGTGTTTCCCGCCAGCGGCACCGCAGCCGCCTGCTCGAACGTCAGGTTGGCCGGTTTGTGCTCCACCACGTCGTCCGGCGCACACACGTACTCGGCGAATGCCCCGTTGACTTCCCCGAATACCTCGTCGCCAGGACGGAACCGCTGCACGCCCCTGCCGACGGCGTCCACCCGACCGGCGAAGTCCGTGCCCCGGATCTTCACCTTCGGTCCACCGAAGCCGAACTCGGAGGGGAGCATCAGGCGCGCCACGTACGGGTCGCCCCGCATGACGTGCCAGTCGCGCGCATTGACCGCGGCCGCATGAACCCGTACCAGGACCTCGTTGTCGGCTGCCACCGGCTTGTCGACGTCCCGGAGCTCCAGGACGTCGGGTGAGCCGTACCGGTCCTGGACGATTGCCTTCATCAGGCCTCCCTTACGCGCGAGGTCGGGCGCGGATCGGGTCAGCTGGCCGGAGAGCCCAGCAGTAAGCGCGACGGTAGCCGAACAACCTTGGTGCGGCATCAGGGCAAGTCCTGGTTGCCTCACTAGTCGTCGAGAACTGCCAGGTCTAACTCGTGCAGGCGGTCAGGGTCGGCCAGCACGTCGATGGCGACGATCTTCCCGTCGGCGACGGTGAAGGCCATCACGAACAACGGCCGTCCGTGTGCGGCGACCACGACTCCGGCGGCTCCATTGATCAGCGCCGGCCGCACGAACGGGGAGAGCCGTGCGGAGGCGAGCGCTTGTCCGGCCACGGCCGGTGCGCCGTGGATCACGAGCGTTTGGCGCGGACGCGCGAGCCCGCCGTCGGACCGCAGCACGACGTCGGGGGCGAGCACGGCGACGAGCGCGTCGAAGTCACCGGCGCGAGAGGCGGCGAAGAACGCATCGACGACGTCACGTTGGCGCGTGAGATCCGGGTCGGGGACCGGGGCCTGCCCCTGGACTCGACGGCGTGCGCGGCTGGCGAGTTGTCTCGCTGCCGCCGGGGAACGCTCGATCATCGGGGCGATCTCCTCGAACGGCACGGCAAACATGTCGTGTAGCACGAACGCGAGCCGCTCGGCCGGCGTCAGCGACTCGAGCACCACCAGCAGAGCCAGCCCGACCGAGTCGGCCAGCAGTGCCTCGTACTCCGGGTCGATACCGCTCTCGTTGCTGATGATCGGGTCGGGCACGTGCACATCGAGGGGTTCTTCGCGCCGCCGTTCGCGCAAACGCAGCATGTTCAGACACACCCGCGCCACTACCGTTGTCAGCCACCCACCGAGGTTCTCCACGCTGCTGGTGTCGGCGCGCTGGAGTCGCAGCCAGGCGTCCTGGACGGCGTCGTCGGCCTCACTTACGGAGCCGAGCATTCGGTACGCCACGGCTCGCAGCCGAGTCCGATGCTCTTCGAACCGCTCGGCCAGCCATTCGCCCTCGTCCACCGAGTCACATTCCTTCCTTGCGGGGTGACATAGCAGTAGACCCACGAAACCCAGCTGATGTGACCGGGAGATCCACTCCAGGGTCCGAACGAGATTGGAGAAGCCATGACCACACCCATCCTGCTCACCGGCGGTACCGGCACGCTCGGGCGCCTAGTCACGCCGCGCCTGCGGGATGCCGGTCTTACGGTGCGGGTGCTCAGTCGGCGTCGCAACGAGTCCGAGGACGGCGTCGAATTCGTGACCGGCGACCTGGCCACCGGCGAAGGGGTCGAAGCCGCGGTGAACGGCGTCGGCACAATCGTGCACCTCGCGGGCAGCGCCAGGGGTGATCACGAGGCGACTCGGAACCTGGTGCGGGCGGCATCGCGAGCCGGGGTGCAGCACCTGGTGTACATCTCGGTCATCGGAGCGGACCGGGTTCCGCTCGGCTGGTTCAGGTCCAAGCTGGGCGCGGAGCGGGCCGTGTCCGAGTCCGGCCTGCCGTGGACGACGCTGCGTGCCGCTCAGTTCCATGACCTGGTCCTGACCTTGGTGCAGAAGATGGCGAAGCTGCCGGTGATACCGGTGCCGAGCGGACTCCGGTTCCAGCCGGTCGATCCGGACGAGGTGGCGGCCCGGCTGGTGGAACTGACGCTCGACAAGCCGGCAGGCCTGGTGCCCGACCTGGCCGGGCCGAGGGTCTACGAGATGGCCGACCTGATCCGCGGATACCTGCGGGCGCGCGGCAAGCGCCGGCTGATGTTGCCGGTCCGGATGCCGGGCAAGGCCGGCCGTGCGTACCTGGCCGGCGAGAATCTGTCTCTCGAGGGGGCTGATGTCGGCAAACGGACGTGGGAAGACTTCCTGATCGAGCGGCTGCGTTAGCGGATCGATTCTGCGTCTCCAAGTGGAGTTCAGCTCTCCGGCATGAGGACGGTGTCGAAGAACGGTTGAGGGTTTCGGCGAGTCCGGTTGCCGGGTCGCGTTCGGGGCGGCGGCCACTGCGGCTGTGTGGCCGCGGGTTCTGGTGCGCAGAGCTCTTATCGCGGAGTCTCTCCTCACTTGGTGGACGGGGTCGGCCAGGCGGTGAGCGCCTGACCGACCCCGTTACGTTGGACTGGACTGGTCAGGCGGTCATCGCGTGCGAGCGGTCTGACCACCGTTGGCGCATGGCCCGTAGCTGGGTGGCCTGGTACACCGCAGAAAGGCCCACCAGCCCGTAGATGATCCGGCTCAAGCCATTGGTCTCGCCGAACTCGAGTCCGACGAGTGTCGCGACGAGGTCGAACTCGGCGATCGCGATGAGGCCCCAGTTGAGGCCCCCGATCACGAGCAGAGCACCGGTAAGGGCATCGAGCTTCTTCATTTGTCTCACCTCCGTCCAAAGTTTGTTTAAGGACAGTAGACATGCTCTCCTCGGGGTTGTCAAGAGTCTGTCTAAGGAGCGTATAGTGTTCTCATGGATGCCGGACGAGCGTCGGCGGTGCTACGGATCGGCGAGCTCAGCCGGCGCCTGGGCGTCAGCGATCACCTACTACGCGCCTGGGAGCGGCGGTATGGCCTGCTGCGACCGATGCGGTCAACGGGTGGCTTCCGGCTGTACTCCGAGGACGACGAGCGCCGTGTCCGCCGCATGCAGGCTCATCTCGCGCGCGGTCTATCCGCAGCCGAGGCGGCGCGCGCCGCGTTGGAGGAGGATCAGGCACTCCGGTCCGGACTGGACACCGATGCCAGCGGGCAACCCGGTGGTCTGATCGAGGCTCCGCGCGCCCTCGCACGAGCCATGGACGAGATGGATGAACCGGCAATGCAGGCGTTGCTCGACCGGCTGCTCGCCGACTTCACGGTGGAAACGGTCCTGCGGGGCGTGGTGCTGCCCTATCTCCGTGCGGTTGGCGAGCGGTGGGAGCGCGGACAGACGAGCGTCGCCCAGGAGCACTTCGCCAGCAACCTGCTCCGCGGGCGCCTGGCGAACTTCGCCCGGGGATGGGGCAGTGGCCGTGGGCCGCTTGCGGTCCTCGCCTGCCCACCCGGCGAGGAACATGACCTCCCGTTGTTGGCATTCGGGATCGTGCTGCATCGCAACGGGTGGCGGATCTCGTTCCTCGGCGCGAACACCCCTTTCGAGGACCTGACCCGTACTGCCGCGGAACTGCGCCCAGACCTCGTCGTCCTCGCCGCGGTCACACCGGAGCGGTTCGATGGCGTGGACGGACACCTCTCCCGGTTGGCGGGCATCGCCCCACTCGCCCTCGCCGGCGCCGGCGCGACACCCGCCGTCGCGCAGTTCGTCGGTGCCCGCCGGCTCGACGACGATCCGGTCACCGCGGCCGAGCAGATGCAGCCACCGGGATAGGAGGGTCCGAATGCACGCCGCCGCGTGTCCGCCGTGGACCGGTCCTCGTCAGGTCAGGCCCTGAGTCTCAGCCGCCCTCGCTATGTTGCGCTTCATCCCGCCGAACACCACCCCATGGAAGGGCGAGATCGCCCACCAGTACACGTGGCCGAGCAGCCCGTGCGGGTGGAACAGCGCCCGTTGCGTGTATACCGTCCGGCCAGCGTCGCTGCGCACGCGAAACTCCAGCCAAGCGAGTCCGGGCAGCCGCATCTCGGCGCGCAACCGCAGCAGCCGCTCCGGCTCGATCTCCTCGACGCGCCAGAAATCGAGCGACTCACCAACGAACAGCCGATCGGGGTCGCGCCGGCCACGACTCAGGCCCACACCTCCGATGGTCCTGTCGATGAGGCCGCGAACGCTCCACGCCAGCGGGAAGGAATACCAGCCCCGCTGGCCGCCGATCCCCTCGATCACCCGCCAAACCGCCAGCGTTGAGGCATCGACCGTTCCTTCCCGCTCGTCGACGTACAGGCTTCCACCCGCCCACTCGGGGTCGGTGGGCAACGGATCGCTGGGCCCTCCGGGGATGGCCGCGGAGGACCAGCGGGTGGAAACGTTGGCCTCGCGCACCCGCTGCAGGGCCAGCTCGACCGCCCGCTCGAAGCCGGTCAGCCCTTGCGGCGGATCTGCCACATACGCGGCGATGTCGTGCTCACGGCAGACCACCTCGTGTCGCAGCGACTCCACCAGCGGCCGGGCCAGAGCGCCCGGCACCGGCGTGACCAGGCCGACCCACAGGCTGGACAGACGCGGGGTGAGGAGCGGGACCGGCAGTATGACCCGTCGTGGCAGCCCCGCAACGGCGGCGTAGCGGCGCATCATGTTCGCGTAGGTGAGGATGTCCGGACCTCCGATGTCGAAGGAACGACTCACGTCGTCAGGAAGCGACGCGCAACCGACCAGATATCGGAGCACATCTCGGATGGCGACCGGCTGAATCCGGCTGTGCACCCAGCGTGGGGTGACCATCACGGGCAGGCGCTCCGTGAGGTAGCGCAGCATCTCGAAGGAGGCTGACCCGGAGCCGAGGATGACCGCGGCCCGCACCACCGCGGTGGGCACCGCCGAGTCGAGCAGGATTTGCCCCACCTCGTCGCGAGAACGCAGATGCGGGGAGAGGCCCTCACCGCGAGGAGCGAGGCCGCCCAGGTAGACAACGCGGCGCACGCCTGCAGCGGCCGCCGCAGCGGCGAACGTCCGGGCGGCACGCCTGTCGGCTTCCGCGAAACGGCGGCCGGTGCCAAGGGCGTGGATCAGGTAGTAGGCCACCTCGATCCCGTCGAGCGCCCGCCGCACAGCCACCGGATCGGTCGCGTCGGCCCGGACCCGTTCCACCCGGGAGGCCCACGGGTAGTCCCGCAGCCGTTCCGGCGAGCGGCTCATGCAGCGAACCCGGAAACCAGCGTCGAGAAGCTCGGGAACGAGCCGGCCGCCGATGTAACCGGTGGCGCCTGTCACCAGGCAGGTGGGCCCGCCCTGATCGCCCGTCACGGCGCGAGTCTGCCCACGCCCACCATCCACCAAGCCGGACGACGTCGCCGCTCTCCGAGGAAGCCGTCCGCGTTAGTGCGCACCGCGGGCGGGTACCCGGTCGCACCCCCCATGACAAGGAGACAGTGATGGCACGGAATACGATCACACGCTCGATGCACGACCTCGGACTCGCCGCCTGGTTTGGTGGCACCGTAGCCAACGCCGTCGCCCTGAATCCTGCTGCGGCGCAGGCCGGTACCTCCGACAGGACGGGCGCGGTGGCCAATGTCGGGTGGGACCGGTGGACGCCCGTCAACGCCGTGGCCATAGGCACCCACCTGCTCGGCAGCGTCGGCCAGCTCGTCGGGAACGTCGGCCGGCTCCGGGCGCAGAAGGGCGTCGGTCCCATGGCACTCGTGAAGACCGCCCTGACCACGGGTGCCCTCGGCGCGACGGCCTACAGCCGGGTCCTCGGGAGGAAGGTGTCCAAGAAGACCGACGTGGCGGCTGCGTCGGGTACCGAGCCTGCTCCGACCACGCCCTACGACGTCGCACGCGCCCAGCGGCAGCTGGCCATTCTCCAGTGGGCCGTGCCGGCATTGACCGGCGCGCTCGTGGTGGTCAGTTCCTTCGCCGGCGAGCAGCAGCGCGCGTCCGAGGCCAAGAGGAGTAGGCGCCGCCGCCGCGGCTGAGCTTCACGACGCCCTCGCGTGGGGTGATCCGTCGGAAGCGCAGGTCCGTCGGCCGGCCCATCGTCATGGGAGACTCCGGGCATGGCCGCCGAGGAGGTCGAGCGTCACCCGTCCGATGGATGGGTTGTCCTCCCGTTCGAGACCAGGCAGGAGTTCGAGGCGTGGCTCGACGTCAATCACGCGGAACAGCCCGGGCTGTGGGTCAAGTTCGCCAAGAAGGGGCGCGGGATCGGCTCGGTCAGCTTCTCGGAGGCACTCGAGGTCGCGATGTGCTTCGGCTGGGTCGACTCCAAGATGCACAGGTACGACGACGACTTCTACGTGCTGCGCTTCCAGCCGAGGAGGCCCAAGTCCACCTGGTCTGCGCGCAACAAGGAGCTGGCCGATCGCCTCATCGCCGACGGCCAGATGCGGCCTTCAGGTCTCGCCGAGGTGAAGGCAGCCAAGGCGGACGGCCGCTGGGGCGTTTCCTGAGCCACAACAAGGCGCCCGGGCCACCGCGAGCTTCCCGCGTTGGCCCGGGCATTTGGACCGATCTCACCGCAGAATGGGGTACCTGCCAACGAGCTCGGTCTTGCTCCACCACCGGCCGAAGCCCAGCACGTCACCGGCGTTGATCAGCGCGAGGCCGACGAGAACCAGGGCGTAGATCAGGTGGTCGTCCATGAACGGGTTGTTGTCCGGGGGCAGAACTGCGGCCCACATGAGGACGAGAAGCACCGCCCCGGCAGCCGCCGCGATCCGCATGCCGATGCCGGCGATCAACGCGACGCCGATGGCGGCAAGGCCGATCATGAACAGCCAGTCGGCCCAGGCTGCTCCGGCGATGTCGTTGTAGATGTCCTTGAACGGTCCGGTGGGTGCGTTCGCGAGGAATCCCTCGGTAGGGCTGCCACCGTTGACCCAGGCGGCTTCGGATGCCGTCTCGTTGCCGAGTCCGAAGGTCTTGTCGAGGAACGCCCAGAGGAACACCCAGCCCAGGGCGAGGCGGGTGACTGCCCAGACGTAGCCTGCATACACCCCACTCCGGTCGGTTGTGTCCGGCGCGATGGTCGCGCGGACGGCGCCCTCACCTTGGTAGCCCTTCCGGTGCTCGTTGATGGTGGCCATGACGGTTCCCTTCTCGATGGTCTTCACATCACCCAAAGCACACCGCACGAGGCAGGTGCGGATTCAGGGCCGAAGGTCCTCAGTAGCTGGGACGTTGGCCTCGGGTGCGTGGTGACTCTCGCCGCGATGGTGGTCTCATGTCCGAACTACGCACTAACGTCGATGTAGTGAGCACCGGCGAACCGACGGCGCAAGCACTCATCAAGGTGTTCCTCTTGGACGACCATGAGGTCGTGCGCCGCGGCGTCGCGTCGTTATTGGAGACCGAGCCCGATATTCAGGTCATCGGTGAGGCGAGCACGGCACAGCAGGCGCTGGCCCGCATTCCGGCGCTCCGCCCGGATGTCGCCGTGCTCGACGTCCGGCTGCCCGACGGCAACGGCGTCGCCGTCTGCCGCGAGATCCGCTCGCAGATGCCCGAGGTCGCCTGTCTGATGCTCACCTCGTTCACCGACGACGACGCCCTCTTCGACGCCGTAATGGCGGGCGCGGCGGGGTTCGTGCTCAAGCAGATCCATGGCACAGACCTGGTCGGTGCCGTGCGTACGGTGGCGTCGGGGCAGTCGCTGTTGGACCCGCGGAGCACAGCCCGGATGATGGCCCGGCTGCGTGACCAGGCGAGTCGCAGGGACCCCTTGGCCGCGCTGTCCGACCAGGAGCGCCGGATCCTGGAGCTGATCGGCGAGGGGCTGACGAACCGGCAGATCGGTGAGCGCATGTATCTCGCCGAGAAGACGGTGAAGAACTACGTCTCCAACTTGCTCGCCAAGCTCGACATGCAGCGCCGGACCCAGGCCGCCGCGCTGGCTGCTCAGCTGAAGGCCGAGGAAGCCACGAAGCGCGACCGGTAAGGACTTTGGGCTCTGGTCCCGTCACCCTCCGGGTTCCGATGCTGGCGAGATGATCCTGGACTCGGCCGGCCTGGAAGTGCTCTCCCGCGAGGAGAGCCTCGATCTGCTCGCATCGGTGCCGCTCGGGCGGATCGTGTTCACGCAACGGGCGCTGCCGGCGATCCTGCCGGTCAACTTCGCCCTCGACGACGGAAGCATTGTCATCCGCACCGGAGAGGGGTCGAAGCTGGCGGCGGCGACCCGGCGTGCGGTGGTCGCCTTCGAGGTGGATCGGTTCGACGAGCACGCGGAGACCGGGTGGTCCGTGATGGTCCTGGGGCGTTCACGCAAGGTCGACGACGAGGCGGAGATCGCGCGCCTTGCCGGGCTTCCGTTGCGGCCGTGGGCACCCGGCGGGCGTGATCACTTCATTCGGGTCGCCATCGAGGAGATCAGTGGACGCCGCATCCGGAAGGGACGGCGATCCGGGTCAGACGGGCACTCGCCACTCCAGGATGGTGCCGCGGTCGGAGCCTCGGTGGACCTCGAAGGTGCCTGACAGCGCGGCGGCACGCGCGGCCAGGTTGGCCAGGCCACTGCGCCGCCCGTCGTCATGAATGCCCACCCCGTTGTCGCTGACCTGAACCAGCAGCCACTCGTCCCGTAGGTCCACGACGACGTCGACGCGCGACGCCCGGGCGTGGCGCACCACGTTGGACAACGCTTCCTGTAGGACCGCGACGGCATGGTCGGCGATCTCGTTCGAGACATCGGTGTCGAGCAGGCCCTCCATCCGCACACCGGGCGCGTAGCCCAGTTGTTCGGATACGGCCTGGACGATGCCCATGACCCGTGCGCGCAACCTGCCGCCGACGGCCTCCTGCGTCGACTGCAGAGCGAAGATCGTGGAACGGATCTGGCGGATCGTGTCGTCGAGGTCGTCGACGGCGGTCTGTACGCGTTTGGCCGCTTCCGGATGATCGATGAGTCGTCCGACCCCGGTGAGCGTCATCGCAGCTGCGAAGAGCCGCTGTATGACCACGTCGTGCAGGTCTCGGGCAATCCGGGCGCGGTCGTCGATCAACGCGTACCGCTCGGCCTCGCGGCGCGCGTCGGCGAGTTCGAGAACCACGGCGGCCTGTCCTGCGAAAGAGACGAGCATGCGCGACACCGCGACCGAAAACGGTGCCACCCCGCGGCGCTTGCCCACCAGGAGAACCCCTCGCACGTTCCCTTCGGTGCCCAGCGGAACGACCAGCCTTGGTCCGTTCGGGAGTTTGCTGACCAGGGGAGCCTCTTGTGGTGCGCCCTGGAAGTCCGTGACGGCACGTGCCTCACCCTCGGTGAGCACCGCACCGGCCAGCGTGCCCGCGACGGGGAACTGGAAGCCGGCCAGATCGTCGTAGCCGTCTCCGTCGACGGCGGCGACGACGAGGTTGTCTCCGTCGTCGGTAGGGACGGCCACGGCAGCGACGATGGCGTCTGACATCTCCCTGGCCCGGGCGGCCACCAACGTGAGCGCGTCCTGGGGGTCGGCCCCGGACAGCAGGACGCGGGTCACCTTGGCCGAGGCGTCCAGCCAGACTTCACGCCGCTGTGTCTCCTCGTACAACCGGGCGTTCTCCACGGCGACACCAGCGGCCGTGGCCAGTGCATTGATGATGGTCTCGTCCTGCTCGTCGAACGGCCTGGCGCCGGACTTCTCGGTCAGGTAGAGGTTGCCGAACACCTCGTCTCGAACCCGGATCGGCACTCCCAGGAAGGTGCGCATCGGAGGGTGGCCGGGCGGAAACCCGTACGACTCGGGATGCTCGCTGACATCGGTCAGCCGCAACGTCTGCGGTTCCTTGATCAGCAAGCCGAGCAAGCCTCGACCGTGGGGCCACTCCTCGATCGCGGCGATCTGCGCTTCACTCACCCCCACCGGGATGAACTGCGCCAGCTGCCCGTCCTCGCCGATCACCCCCAGCGCGCCGTACCGGGCGTCTGTCAGCGTCATCGCCGCTTCGACGATCCGCTGCAGCACCGTCTCCAGCTCGAGCTCACGCCCGATCGACACGACCGCCTCGAGCAGGGCGTGCACGCCGTCGCGAGCCGTCACCACAGCGTCGAGCCGCGACTGCAGCTCGGCCAGGAGCTCGTCGAGCGGCAAATGCGGCAGTAGTCGTTGACGCTGCTCGTCCAACGGGCCTCCGCCTCCGGTGCGGATCTTATCCGTCGCGATCCTTACGAGTCCGAGAAGGGACCCCGCACCAACTCGGCGGGCTGGCCTCGGGTCTCGGGACTTCCGGCCCTGTCGACGGTCGGTCTCCCGGCGCGACGCTGGGAACGACGCCGACCACCGACCCGGACCGAGGTCTCCATGCTCGACACGGCAGGCAGAGCGACGACAGCGCGCTCGGGGGAGCTCTCGACAAGATTAGGCACCGCCGCTGAGCACGCCTCGCTCGCCGTTCCCGTCGCGGCGACCGACGACCCTGTGGAGGAGGTCGTCGCCGGCCTTCGTGGCCGGCGGTTCGAGTCCGCGGCCGTGGTGGCGGTGTGTGACGATCGACGCCTTGCGGGCCTGGTCTCGATCGAACGACTGCTCTCCTCGCCGGTGTATGCGCGCGTCGGCGACGTGATGGACTCCCGCCCGCCGATCGTCGCGCCGGGGATCGATCAGGAGCACGCCGCCTGGCGGGCGGTCCAGCACCAGGAGCCGGCGCTTGCCGTCGTCGACTCCGAGGGCCGGTTCCTGGGCGTGATCCCGCCGGTTCGTCTGCTCGCGATCCTGCTCCACGAACATGACGAGGACGTGGCCCGGCTCGGTGGCTTCCTCGGATCGGCCGCCTCGGCCCGGGACGCCTCCACGGAGGCGATCTCGCGTCGGCTCTGGCACCGAGCGCCGTGGCTGCTCGCCGGGCTGGCCGGGGCGTTGCTGGCCGCAGTGATCGTCGGCTCGTACGAGCGGGTGCTGGAACAGCAGGTGCTGATCGCGTTCTTCGTGCCAGGGGTCGTCTACATTGCTGACGCCGTCGGCACCCAGACGGAGGCGCTCATCATCCGCGGATTGTCCGTCGGCGTCAGCGTCGCACGGATCGCCGGACGGGAGATCCTCACCGGCGTCGCCCTCGGCCTCCTGCTTGCGGCGCTGACTTATCCCCTGGTGTGGTCGATCTGGCACGAATCGGCCGTGGCGCTGGCCGTGGCGCTTGCGTTGTTCGCGGCATCCTCGATCGCGACCGTAGTGGCCATGGCTCTGCCCTGGGCGTTCCATCGGCTCGGGAGGGATCCCGCGTTCGGCTCCGGGCCGCTGGCCACGGTCATCCAGGACCTGCTCTCGGTCATCATCTACTTCGGTACGGCCTCGCTGATCGTCCTCTGACTCGACCAAAGCCACACCCCTCCTGACCGTCTCTCGGGGCCTTACGTCCCGGAGAGGACGGGACCGTCGCCTGTACCCGATTTGGTAGGCCACGCGCAGTGTTGACGGATCCCCACAAGAAAGGGGGACCAGCGATGAAACGCCAGCAATGGGGCCAGTACGCGGTGGCCCTGGCGATCCTCATCGTCGGCTCGGTGTGGGCCGGGGTGCCGGTCAGCTCCCTCCTGATCGCCGGTCTGGTCCTGGTGTGCCCGCTGATGATGCTCGTCATGATGCGCGACGACCCCAACGGACGGAATGGGGGACAGCCCATCGAGTTCCCGGGCGCCGGACACCACTGACCTGCAACGGGTGCAGGAGCAACCTGAGGAGGCCACGATGTACTGGGGAAACGGCATGGACGGCTGGGATTACGTCCTGATGGCGCTCATGATGGTGCTGTTCTGGGGTCTGCTGATCACTGGCATCGTGCTGGTGGTGCGCTACCTGGGTGGTGACCGACGGCAGCCGGCACCGCCGAGCGACGGATCCGATCCGAGACGGCTGCTGGCGGAACGCTTCGCCCGCGGTGAGATCGACGAGGACAAGTACCGTCAGCGTGAAAAGGTCCTGGGCGGCGCGTAGCTCGGCGTGCCGCTGAGCGCAGCGGCCCGTGGCTACCTTCCCGGTGTCCAACGGGTCAGGCACCGGCCCGGATGGCCGGCCCTGCCCGCGTCGGTGGATGTCGACGGCGTACCGGGCTTGGCGCACGTGGCACGTCTGACGGTTCCACAACCAGGACAAAATGTCGGCGATAGCGACATTGCAGCGTGCCATGCACAGCCGCTCGACGTGCCACGTGGCCGCCGCGCTGGTCGCGTCCGGGAAATAGCTCGCGGAGGTCGTCCCGTGTGGCAACGGCCTCCGCGAGCCGACGTGATGTCAGCCTGGGTTCTCCCAGGACCGATCTGGCCCGAACAAGGCCACCTTCAGCGCTCCGGTGTCGCCGGGCCGGGAGAAGACGTCGTAGGCATCCTGCATCTCGTCCAGACCGAAGCGGTGCGTGACCAGCCCGGAGACGTCGAGCTGTCCTGCCGCCAGCATGCGCAGCAGCGTCGCTGTGGAATACGTGTCGACCAGGCCGGTCGTGATCGTCAGATCCCGGATCCAGGCGGTCTCCAGGTGCAGTGTCGCGGGCGCTCCGTGCACACCCACGTTCGCCACCCGTCCACCGGGCCGCACCAGCTCGACGCAACGCTCGAACGTCTCGGGGATGCCGACCGCCTCGATGGCGACGTCGGCTCCGAGGCCATCGGTCAGCGCTTCGATCTGGCCGGCGACGTCGTCGGCGGGATCGAGCAGGACGTCAGCTCCGAGCCGGCCGGCCGCCTCCCGGCGGGCCTTGGCCGGGTCGATCACGACGATATGGGCCGGACTGAACAGTTGCACGGTCATCACCGCGGCCAGCCCGATCGGACCGGCACCCACGATCGTGACGGTGTCGGCGGGTGCGACCTGGCCGGACAGAACACCCACCTCATACGAGGTGGGAAGGATGTCGGCCAGCATCAGGGCGGCCTCGTCGCTGACCTGATCCGGAAGCCGGTAGGTCGAGGTGTCGGCGAACGGCACGAGCACCCGCTCGCTCTGCGTGCCATCGATGCGGTGACCCAGAATCCAGCCACCACCACCCAAGCACTGGCCGTAACGCGCCTCGCGGCAGTAGCGGCACCGGCCGCACGCCGTGATGCACGAGATCAGCACCCGATCGCCGACGGCGACGTTGCGCACGCCGCTGCCGACCTCCTCGACCGTGCCGACGGCCTCGTGGCCGAGCACGCGGCCCACATCGACGGTCGCCACGTCACCTTTGAGAATGTGCAGGTCCGTTCCACAGATCGTGACGGCGTCGACGCGGACCACCGCGTCGTCAGGGCTCTTCAAAGCCGGGTCGGGCACGTCCTCCCACGACCGCCGGCCGGGACCGTGATACACGAGGGCCTTCATCGCTACCTCCACATGGCATTGGGTTTCATCACCAATGCTGCGGCGCCAGGTCTGGAAGTCGTCAGAGTCGAACCGCCCCCGACGTCGGGACCGAAGTCCCTGGCTGCCAGCAGCCCAGCAGGGAAGCGTGGATCGCGCCAGAGATGCACCGGGTGCAAAGGAGCCGACCATGTTGGCCCGCGAGGTGATGACCAGTCCCGTCGTGTCGATCGGACCGGAGGCGTCGGTCAAGGATGCGGTGCGTCTGCTCGACCGGCACGACATCACCGCACTTCCGGTGATCGACGATGGCGATCGGCTGGTCGGCATCGTCAGCGAGGCCGACGTGCTGCGGGGGGAGGTCTCGCCAGACCCGCGGGCACATGTCCGCCCGGTTACCGATGTGCCGGAAGCTGCGGGGTCGACGGTCGCCGACGTGATGACCCGTGCCGTCATGACGGTTCACGAGGGTGCCGACGTTGCGGACATCGCGCAGCTGATGTTGGACACCGGCGTGAAGAGCGTGCCCGTGACACACGGCCACCAGGTCGTCGGGATCGTGAGTCGACGCGATCTGATCCGCGCGCTGGCGACGTCGGACGATCGGATCCAGGCCGAGATCCAGGACCTGTTCACTGAGGCGGGACTGGCCGGCTGGACCGTGTGGGTCGACGACAGCGAGGTTCAGCTGGCCGGGCACGGTTCCGAACGGGACAGCAGGATCGCCACGATCCTGGCACGCACGGTGCAAGGCGTGGGCGATGTTCGCCTGGCCACGGGTCAGGAGACCCGGTGAGTGATCAGGAGGTAGGAGCGATGCGCGCGCTCGTCGTTTACGAGTCGATGTTCGGCAACACCCAGGCAATCGCGGAAGCGATAGCGGACGGACTCGGCACCCGCATGGAAGTCGACGTGATGGAGGTCGGTACAGCACCGACCGCCCTCACCGACGACATCCGGTTGCTGGTGATCGGCGGTCCGACACATGCCTTCGGACTGACCCGGCCGACGACCCGAAGGGACGCAGTCGACCGAAGTGGTCGCGGCGTCGTGTCGGCAGGTATCGGACTGCGCGAGTGGCTCGACGGCATCCATGACGTGCGTCCCGGCGCGGCGGCGGCAGCCTTCGACACCCGCGTGGACAAGCGGTGGGCCGGCTCGGCGGCGCGTGCCGCACACAAACGGCTCCGGCGGCTCGGCTTCCAGCTCGCCGCACCGCCGCAGAGCTTCTCGGTCGCCGACGTGACCGGTCCGCTCGTGGCTGGTGAACAGGTCCGGGCCCGTCAGTGGGCGGAGCGGCTCGCGGCAGGGACGGTCGAACGTCAGACGAGCGTGGGCCGGTAACCCGCAGCGTCACCGGCTCATCGCTACCGACGAGGGTCGAAGGTCCCGCCTGTGCCGCGCCGAAGGCCTCTAAGCCGCCACCCGCCACACATCTAGCGTCGGTATCGACCGAGTACCACGCGGCGAAGGCGATCACCATGACGCACACCAGGCGCTGGGACATTCAGATCTTCATCGACGAGCACGACGACGGTTCGACGCGGGCGGAGGCACGGCTGCGGACCGGCGGCACCACAAGCATGGTCGGCGTCGGGTTCGCGCGGCAGAACCCGCATGACACCGCCGTACCGGAGATCGGCGACGAGCTCGCCGTTGCCCGGGCCCTGTCGGACCTGGGCCGACGCCTGTTGCAGGCGACGGCAGAGGACATAGAGAACGTCACACACAAACCGGTCCATCTGGACTGGTGAAACCCGAGGAGATGTCATGTCCACACGTCCACAGGTCGTGATCTTGGGCGGCGGCTTCGCCGGCCTGGAAACCGCCTTCAGCCTCCGGCAGCGGCTGGGTGAGCGGGTCGGCCTCACGCTTGTCTCGGAGACCATGGACTTCCTCTTCAAGCCGAACACCATCTACATCCCGTTCGGTGGCCGAGAGGACCGGCTGCACATCCCGCTGAGCGGGCCACTGCGGCGGCGCGACGTGACCTTCCACCGCGGCAGCGCGGTGGACGTGGACCCCGAGGCGCGCCAGGTGAGCCTGGGCGACGGCTCCGGCCTCGGCTACGACTTCCTCGTCGTGGCGACCGGGGCGGCGATGCGGCCCGAAGAGGTGCCCGGGCTGGCCGAGAACGCACGGACCATCTGGACACCACAGCAGATGCGTGAGCTCGGTGACGACCTGCGTTGGGTTCTCGAGGACGCCCGTCGGGGGCGGCGAAGCAAGGTCCTGTTCCTCGTACCGCCGGGAAACAAGTGCGCGGGTCCGCTGTACGAGATCGTCTTCATGCTCGACAGCTGGCTGCGCCGGCACAACGCCCGTGACGACGTCGACATCGAGTGGACGACGTTCGAGAGCAGCTACATCCAGGCCTTCGGGCCACGGTTGCACGAGGTCGTGTCGGCGGAGTTCGCCGCTCGCGGCATCGAGGGACACACCGACGCAGTCGTGACCAAGGTGCTACCCGACGAGGTCGTCTACGCCGACGACTCGGTGCGTGAGTACGACCACTTGGTCTCGTTCCCGCCGTACGTGTCCGCCGTGTCCTACCCGGCTCTGCCGTCGGACGACCGCGGCTTCGTCGTGACGGATCTGGCCACTCGCCAGGTCCAGGCCCACCCGGGCGTCTACGCCCCCGGCGACGCCGGTGACTTCCCGGTCAAGCAGGCATTCCTTGCCTTTCTGCAGGCCGACGCCGTCGCCGACGACATCGCCGCCCAGGTCGCCCCGAGCACCGTCAAGCAGGCCCGCCCGTTCGAGCCGACGTCGATGTGTGTGATGGAGATGTTCGACAAGGCAACCTTCGCCCAGGTGCCGCTTGAGCTGACCGGCGACCCGGCCAGCCCGGTTCACGTCGTCGAAGCGGCTGCCGACCAGTACCGGGTCGGCGTCTCGCCGCTGTGGCGGCTGGGCAAGAAGAGCCTTGGCGTCTACCTTCCGCTGCAGTTCCGGGCCGGTAGGCCGTTCCACGGCGGACGGGCGTGGCAGGCGATGGAGATCGCGCTGCGCGGCATGTCGCGCACCCTCGCCACTGGGGGATAGAGCTCCTTGTCGGTACACACACGTCACCTGGTGAGGCTCGTCACGTGACGGATCACGCGGGAGCGTACGGGCCGAGCGTCGGTATCGACCGCTTAGTCTGTGGGCGCCCCGTAGTCCGTCCAAGGGCATGAACCGAGTCCACGAGGAAGGGGCTGACGATGGCCACGTATGTCTTGATCCACGGCGCCGGCGACGTCGGCTGGTACTGGCACCTCGTGGAGGCCGAGCTGCGGGCACGAGGTCACGACGTCGTGGCGCCGGACCTTCCGTGCGAGGACGACTCGGCCGGTCTGCCCGAATACGCGGACGCCGTGATCGAGGCGATCGGCGACAGGACGGGTCTGGTCGTGGTCGCCCAATCGCTCGGCGCATTCACGGCCCCGCTCGTCTGCGGTCGGGTGGCCGTGGACCTGCTTGTCCTGGTTGCTCCCATGATCCCCGCTCCGGGAGAGGCGCCCGCGGACTACTGGACGAACACGAGATACGAGGACGAGGTGCGCGAGTCCTACGACGACGAGATCGCGCTCTTCTACCAGGACGTTCCGCCCGAGCTCGCGGCCGAGGCGCTGAAGCGGGGAAGAAGGCAATCAGAAGTGCGGATGCATGAACCGTCGCCGCTGAGGGCGTGGCCCGACGTGCCGACGCGCGTCTTGCTCTGTCGAGACGATCGGCTGTTCCCGCCACACTTCCTTCGCCGCGTCGCCGAGGACCGTCTAGGCATCACCCCGGATGAGATCGACGGCGGACACACACCGGCCCTCAGCCGCCCGAGGGAACTAGCGGAGCGTCTCGAGGCGTATCGAGTCTCGATCGTCCGCAACGATTCGGATGCTCGGTCGCAGGGCGACATGAGCTGAGGGCTCGAGCGCTATCGTTTCGAGATCGCTGACGGCACAGAGCACGCGCCCGAGCCAACGCCGCCCATGACCCGCGTGGAGGTTCGCGACCTCGGCGAGCCCGAGGCAGTCGTGAGCCCCGGAGCCGACGTTCCGGCCTGGGAAGCCGCTGGCGCGACATGGGTGCTCACGAGTATCGAGCCGCAGCCCTCGGTGCTCGAGATACGTGGGGTGATCGAAGCTGGTCCCGATCTGGTGCCGAGAGGGGGGAGCCATCCGTGACGGACGCTGATCACCAACACTCAGGCGCAACCGACTACGACGCCGAGCTTCGGCTGCACAACGAGGTGCTGCGCCGCGCCTGCCGGATCCACCGCCACGAGCACGTCCTCGATATCGGATGTGGAACCGGGCAGACGACCCGTGATGCGGCCCGGATGGCGCCGGCAGGGAGTGCGCTCGGGGTCGACATCTCCGCGCCCGCCATCGAACGCGCCCGCGAGCTCGCCCGGGCGGAGCGGCTCCCGAACGTCACCTTCGACCAGGGCGATGCGCAGATCCACCCCTTTCTGCCAGGGCACTTCGATCTCGCCATCAGCAGGTTCGGCACGATGTTCTTCGACGACCCCATTGCCGCGTTTGCGAACATCGGGCGGGCGCTGCACACGGCCGGACGCTTGGTGATGATGGTCTGGCAGCGTCACGAGGAGAACGAGTGGTCCGTGTCGATCGATCGAGCCCTCCGAGGACGCGAGGGGGCGGCCCTCGCTCCCGAGGCACCCGATCCGTTCTCGCTAGCGGACCCAACGACCGTGAAGGGGACCTTGGACGCGGCCGGTTTCACCAGCGTCACGTTTGCCGATGTCCGTGAGCCCGTCTACTACGGTGAGGACGTCACCGCCGCGCTCGCCTGGGTTTGCGGCTTCGCCCGGACGGGCGATGTCTTGAAAAGCCTGGATCAGGCCTTCGCGGCGCGTGCGCTCGAGCGGCTGCGCGAGACGCTCGCGGCGCGCGCGAGCGACGACGGTGTCTGGTTCGACTCCCGCGCCTGGCTCGTCGCCGCTCATCGCCGCTGAGCGAGGATGCAAGGCGAGGTTTCAGGGGCAGTCCGACGCGGTCGTGTTTGCATCTGGGCAGCGTTCAGACCGAGACCCCGAGCGCCGCAAGCGAAAGCCACCAACGGGCCGTCGTCGGGGAGGCGTCGGCCTCCGGCCGATGAGCGTTGCCTCCCGTCCAGTTCCTACCGACCCGAATCGTGCTCGTGACCGCCGACCGTCGCGATCCGCGCCAAGGACACCACGGCGGTCTCGGCTCCTAGACCGGCACGTTGAGGGTGGCGGCCATGCCGGTGTCGACGTCGCCGGTGACGGTGGCCAACTGCAGCGAGTACCCGTCGCTGAAGACGTTGTCGGTGTCCAGCGAGGTCTGTGCCATGTTGCGCACACTCTGCTCGTAGCCGTCGGTCGCGTACACGAGCGCGCAGGCATCCTCGGGGAGCGCCAACTGTGAGGTGCGAAGCCTGCCGCTGGCCGTGGTGGCGGCCTCCAGGCTCGGGTATACCTCGAAGTGGATGTGCGGCCAGCGTCCGGAGTAGGCCGCCGGGAAGATGCTGGTGAACCTCACGGACCCGTCGCTGCCGGTCTCCTGGACGCCGCGCAGATAGTTCTCCTGAGTGATCCCGTCGGAGTACAGCGAGTACTTGCCGTTGATATCGCAGTGCCACAGGTAGACCGCAGCGCCTGCCAAGGGCCCGGAGCCGCTGCTCACGTCAAGCACGGACAGCGTGATGGTCAGTGGCACACCGACCGCGATCGCGGACGCCGATCCGAAACTCGTGGTGATGTCGCTGCGGACGATGCCGGTCTCGGTCAGCACGTTGACTCCGTTGGAGCCGTCGCCGGGGTATGGTCCGGCGGTCTCCTCGGGGATCTCGGTCCCGGTCGACGTCACCGTCTCCGACTCCGCACCGGTCGAACCTGCGCCGGACGTACCCGACGGGCTGGGTGAGTCGACTGCTTCGGACTGGTCGGTGCTGCCGATACCGCAGCTGGCCAGAGCGGCGGCGAGGCCGGCGCCCCCGAACAACGTCAGCGTCCGCCTGCGGCTGAGCATCGGCAGGTCATGGGAAAGACCCCTGTCGTGGTCGTGCAGCTCATCGTCGTGCGTCATGCGATCTCCTCGATCAGGGTCAAGCGAACCTGGGAGCTCACACAATGCTGGGCCTGCATGTGCATCGCCTGTGAGTGTGCTGAAAGGCGCCTGTGAATCGGTCCGGCCTCGCTATGTGGCCGTGACGACGTCCGATACCGACCGTCGGGGAGTCGGTGCTCCGCTGGCGCCATAGCCGAACCTGAGGAGGAGCTGTGGCTGGCCGGCCAAGCCGACCGCCTGCTGCAGCCGCTTCCGCAAGGACGGGACTTCGATGGGCTGGTTGAGGAAGGACGCCCGCACGTCGGCAGCGGTGGCCGTCAGGAGTACCCGTTGCATCGCCTGGCCGGCGGCGATCCAGTCGGCGATGTCGTCGTGCGCAGTGGTGAGGACAGCAAGTAGTGCCGATCCCCGAGCCAGATCCTCATCCTTGGCGGCCTGTCTGCCGCCGACGTCGAAAGTGCGGACCACCAGGGGTCCCACCGCCGACTCGAGTTCTGACATGCCGATGGCGTAGCCCGGCATGCCATCATCGGCGGCTGGCTGGTTGATCCTCATCCAATGAGCGAGCTCACGGCGGAAACGTGGATCGGACATCTGGACGCGGTCCGCCTCGGAGACGAAATGCGTGATGGTCTCGCGCTGTGCCGCCGCGACCACGACGAGCTGCCCGCGCTCGACGGACGCCGCTTGCTCCATCCTTGCGACGACGTCGGCTGGGATCGGAATCGGTTCGTAAGCGGTTCGGACGGTGTGCCGTGCCGTGATGGCGGCGAACAGGTCGTCGTCCTTCACGTCGGGCACCGGGGCCCACCCGACCACCTCGACGCGGGCGAGAAACGCGCTGTCGCGTTCGTCCGGCATTGTCGTCACGTCGACCTCTGCGCCGAAATGGCGCAGCGCGATGCACAGGGTGACCAGTGCCGCACCGCAGCTCATCACCAGCTCGCGGTCGTCTGGGTCCACGACGGGAAGGCGACGCGTGTGGTCGGCGTGAAGCTCGACCGAGTGTCCGTCCAGGTGGAACAGCCAGGGCTGACTGTTGTGACTGCTCGGCGACAGCGTCGCGTAGCGCAGCACGAACCGCAGCAGGTCCGTGACGTCACCTCCGACGGGGAAGTCAGCGGCATCCACCTGCCACGTCCTGCTCATGTTCGACTCCTCGCCGTCGGTGACGATAGTGCAAACCAGGATGGGACATCCCGTCGACGGCCGCGAGTGCCCAAGGTCACGAGCTGGGTGGCCTCGGACATGCAAGCGGTCACCGCCAGTGCACTTTGCGCATGTGGGCCGCGATCAGAGGCCTTTGTCGTGGTGGTCGAGGGACAAGGCCTCTCGGCACCGGGCGTCTGCACGAGTCACGCTCGTACCATGACGAGCCCACCGCTGCTGGACCGTAAAGTCCCCGAGACTGCGGTCCACGTCTCCAACACGCGGCAAGCCGGCACCGGCCTGGTCGCCCTGGTGTTCGGTCTGATCGGGCTGATCTTCGGGATCGGCGTCGGTGTCATGCATGTCGTCAAGGCCGGGATTTCGGTCACCGCCGTAGCTGGGCTGGTGTCCCTGGTGGCCGGGCTCGTGCTGGTGGGCTTTGCGTTCAGCGTGCTCGTCCGCTCATTGCACGGCTGGTCGCGACTCCTGGCCGTTCCGGCAGCTTTCCTCCTCGTCCAGTTCGTTCTCGTCCCGATCGCCCCGGCCGTATATGCCACGCACGTGCCACCGACGACCGTCGGTCGCACGACGCCTGCAGAGCTGGGCCTCGATTACACCGATGTGGAGTTCGCGACCGCAGACGGGGCGATGCTGTCCGGGTGGTATCTGCCGTCGAGCAACGGCGCTGCGATCGCGCTGCTCCACGGCTCGGGCTCCACCCGCTCCGCCGTGCTGGACCATGCCGCCGTACTTGCCCGGCACGGCTATGGAGTGCTGCTCTACGACGACCGTGGGCATGGCCGCAGTGCCGGCGACGCCATGGACTTCGGTTGGTGGGGCGACCTCGATCTGGCGGCTGCGGTGTCGTACTTGCAGAGCCGTCCCGACGTCGACCAGGCGCGAATCGGCGTCGTCGGTCTGTCCATGGGCGGTGAGCAGGCAGTCAACGCCGCGGCGTCGGACGACCGGATCCGGGTCGTGGTGGCAGAGGGTGTCGAGCCGCGTCTGCCGGCGGACCAGCCGGCGCCGGAACCCGGACCGCAGGGCTGGACACAGCAAGCCGTACAGTCGATTGCGATCGCGACCGCGGCACTCCTCACCGATGCACCGGAGCCCATCCCGTTGCGAGACGCGGTGAGAACGCTGGCACCGAGGCCCGTCCTGCTCATCGCCGCCCGTGGTGAGATCGACTTCATCCGACATCTGCAGCGTGCCGCGCCCGCGACCGTGAGCACGTGGGAGATGCCTGACACTGAGCACACGGGGGGCCTGGACACCCACCCGGCGGAGTGGACGGCGCGGATCGTGTCGTTCCTGGACGCAACTCTGATGGCCGGGCAGGGATGAGTGATCACGCGATCACGGTCGCGGTGGCTCCGGCATCGGCGGATCAAGATGGTGCTCGCGCCATTCCTGATAGGCGGCAACGGCAGTAGGCAGGGTTGGGAAGATTCGCTCGGAGCCGATCGACGTCGACAGCCCGTACGCTGTCAGCTGGTCGAGGAGATCCTGCTTGACCCTGGCAAGAGCGAAGACCGTGCCGCGGCGATCGAGCTCCCGGCGCAACGCATCGACGGCGTCCAGGCCAGTGATGTCGACCTCGACATTGGCCTCCGTATTCAGCACGAACCATGCGACCGGACCGTCGTGGTCGGCCACGGCCGCGAGCGCACGCCGCCTGAAGTCGTCCGCGTTGGCGAAGAACAGCGGTGAGTCGTACCGGTAGACGACCAGTCCGGGCACGGTGCGGGCCTGTGGGTAGTCGTCGATGTCGTGCATGCCGGCAAGACCCGGCACCAGACCCTGGATCGCGTCGTGAGGCCGAGCGATCCTGGCCAGCATCACAGCGACCGATAGAGCGACGGCCAGGAGCACGCCGTAGAGGATGTCGAAGACGAGAACGCCCGCCAGGGACCCGAGCGCCAGCAGCAGTTCACTGCGCCGGAACCTGGCCAGCCGGCTGAAGCCCGGAAGGTCGATGAGTCGGATGGCCGCATAGACGACGATCGCACCTAGAGCGGCGTCCGGGAACTGCTCCAGCAGCGGACCGAGGACCAGCAGGACAGCGAGTACAGCTGCCAGCGCTACCAGTGAGAACAGCTGAGTTCGGCTGCCCGCGGCATCGCCGAGGCTGGTGCGACTGGCGCTACTGCTGACCGGGAAGCCCTGCAGGAGCCCCGCGCCGACGTTCGCCGTGCCGAGGGCCAGCAGCTCCTGGTTGGGATCGACCTCCTCGTCGTGCCGGACGGCGAAGGACCGGGCGGTGAGCATGTTGTCGGTGTAACCGACGATCAGCAGGCCGATCGCCGGTAACAGGAGGTCGCCCAGGTCGATCGCGGGAAGGGACGGTCGCGGAAGTCCAGCCGGGATGTCCCCGACGACGTCGATGCCGTGTTGTTCGAGCCCGAAGGCAGCCACGATCGCGGTAGCCAGCAGTACGGCCATCAGTGGCCCCGGCGCCGTACGGAACCGTGCCTGCGCGATGAACAGGAAGGCGAGAACTGCCCCTGCGAACAGCAACGTGCCCGTGTGCACCTGCGGGAGGTTACGTACGAAGGAGCCGAGCTGGGCCAGGAAGGTCTCGCCGCTGACGGGAACGCCGGTGAGCTTGTCCAACTGTCCCATGATCATGATCAGCGCCACTCCGGCCAGGTAGCCGACGAGGATGGGCTTGGACAACAGGTCGGCGACGAAGCCGAGCCGAGCGACCCACGAAACCAGGCACAGCAGCCCCACCAGGATCGCCAAGCCGGCGGCAAGCTGCGCGTACCGGACTGCGTCGCCGGCAGCCAGTGGTCCCACCACGGCTGCGGTCATCAGAGCCGTGGTCGACTCGGGGCCGACCGACAGCTGCTTGGACGAGCCGAACAGTGCGTAGAGCGCCAGCGGCGGCAGAATCGCCCACAGCCCTGCCACCGGCGGTAGTCCGGCGACGGTGGCGTACGCCATGACCTGGGGAATGGCATACGCGGCGACCGTGGCGCCGGCCAGCAGGTCGCCGCGCAACCAGTCCCGTTGGTACGTGGAGAGTGAAGACACCCCCGGCAACAGGCGCTGGGCTCGGGTCACCCGCTGCTTGGCCATGACCGCTCTTCTACCGCATGGTCCGACCGCACGTCCTGAGCCGCCACGGCTTCTTGCCCTACTTGGCGCCCGCCGTGCCACTGGTGAGCCGCTCGGAGACAGGCACGTTGACCGAAACGCCGTCGACGTCGAGGACGAACCACGGGCGGCCGCGGTCTTCCCACGTGACGGTGAACCGGGACGGGAACAGGCCGGCGTCGAACCGTCGCCAGTGGTGATAGCCGATGCGCCAGCCGACCTTTGTTCCGCCGACGCTCTGGTAGCGCATCGCCCGGCCTTCCTGGATCAGGCCGCTGTCCGGGTCGAAGCGGAACACCATCTCGTCCTCGCCGGCGCCGAAGGGTACGCGCAACCGGGCGGAGTCCTCGTCGACCGGCTCCCACCGCACGCCGGGCCGTGTGGCCAGCACCGACGGCACCAGGACGAGCTCGGCCCAGAGGAACAGGTTCTCACCCTGGTCGATCTCGTGACCGGTGATCAATTGCCGACCGATGAGCATCTCACCGCGGCCGTCCACGTAGGAGTCCCGGCCGCGCAGGATCGGGAGCCTGTACCAGGTCACGGCCAGCTCCTGCAGGCCGCTCCAGCCGACCCGGTGCTCCGACCAGAATGTGACCGGCATCCAGGGCAGC